>NZ_JAQUAL010000108.1:0-10965 GCF_028687295.1 Simplicispira sp. | reverse complement strand
CACGCTACGACAAGACGGCGCGCAACTTCCTGGGCGCTATCTACCTTGCCGCTGCTGTGGTTTGGCTGGCATGACAAGTACCATGGCCGTGCTCCACACTCAGGATTTGGTTGATGACACGCCCTAACCCTTGTTTTATCGATATTTCTGGGGTGGGTGCAGAAAGCTGGCACGGCCCATGCACTACCTGACGTGCAAAGCCAACCCCAAGGAGCCCGCAATGAACCCTGAGCCAATGGCCATGAACGACCTGCCCTGCGATGTCTCGCGCAAGTTTGTCCGTGTCCTGCAAAGAAGGGGCAATGGCCTTGTCGAGTTCGAGTTTTCGATCGGATGGCCCGAGCTGGCGGTGGAGTTGATGCTGCCGCAACCGGCCTTCGAGGCGTTCTGCCAGACGCACCAGGTGCGCTGGCTGGACGAGGGCGCTGAAAGCCCGGCTTCCACCACCGTTTGAGGAGACAAAGCACATGAACATTGACCTGCAAGCGCGAGAGATCACGCCGCTGCGCAACACCTTTGCCCGCGTGGCCGCTTACCACGGCGACAAGGTGGCCTCGCGCTACCAGGAGGCCACCCTGGGCGTGCAGCCCACGGCCAACTTCCATTACCGCCCCACCTGGGAGCCCGAGTTCGAGCTGTTCGACACCGGGCGCACGGCGGTCAAACTGGCCGACTGGTATGTGTTGCGCGACCCGCGCCAGTACTACTACGCCAACTGGACGATGGCCCGCGCCCGCCAGCAAGAAGCGATGGAGGCCAACTACCAGTTCGTCGAATCGCGCGGCCTGATCGACAAGATGCCCGATGCCCTGCGCGCCAAGGCCAGCGACGTGCTGGTGCCGCTGCGCCACGCGGCTTGGGGTGCCAACATGAACAACTGCACCATCTGCTCGCGCGGCTACGGCACGGCGTTCACGGCACCGGCCATGTTCCATGCCATGGATGCGCTGGGCGTGGCGCAGTACCTCACCCGCCTGGGCCTGGCGCTGGGCGAGCCCGCTGCGCTGGAGGCTGGCAAAAACACCTGGCTGCAAGACCCGCGCTGGCAGGTGCTGCGCCGCCTGGTTGAGGACACGCTGGTCATCCAAGACCCGTTTGAGCTGTTTGTGGCGCAGAACCTGGCCATCGACGGCCTGCTGTACCCGCTGGTCTATGGCCATTTTGTGGACGACCACCTGACCGTGCAGGGCGGTACCGCCGTGGCCATGCTGACCTCGTTCATGCCCGAATGGCACGCCGAGAGCGCCCGCTGGATTGATGCCGTGGTCAAGGTGGCTGCCGCTGAAAACGCCGACAACCACTCGCTCATCAGCAGCTGGTTCCAGCGCTATGCCGACCAGGCGCAAGCGGCGCTGGCACCCATCGCCGAGATCGCCCTGGGCGGCGCTGGCGCCCCGTCTTTGCAGGCGGTGCGCGATGCGCTCACGGCCCGCGCCCGCAAGGCCGGTCTGGCCGTCTGAGGAGCATGCCCATGAACGCCCCTGTTGTTTCCAACGTCTTCATCGCCTTTCAGGACAACGAAGAGTCCCGCCCGATCATCGACGCCATCCTGGCCGACAACCCCGAAGCCACTGCCGTGCATTCGCCAGGGCTGGTGAAGATCGACGCCCCCGGGCGCCTGGTCGTGCGCCGCGAAACCATTGAAGAGCAGACCGGCCAGCGCTTCGATTTGCAGCAAATCCACGTCAACCTCGTGACGCTCTCGGGCCACATCGACGAGGACGACGACGAGTTGTCACTGAGCTGGCTGCGCTGAACCGCGGCCCCACGCACCCCCCACACCAAGGAGACAAGACCATGGACGCACCCGTGAGCAAGAAAAAGCTCGGCCTCAAAGAGCGCTACTCCGCGATGACGCGCGGTTTGGCCTGGGACACCACCTACCAGCCGATGGACAAGGTGTTCCCTTACGACAAGTACGAGGGCATCAAGATCCACGACTGGGACAAGTGGGAAGACCCCTTCCGCCTGACCATGGATGCCTACTGGAAGTACCAGGGCGAGAAAGAGAAAAAACTCTACGCCGTGATCGAGGCGTTTGCCCAGAACAACGGCCAGCTCAGCATCTCGGATGCGCGCTACGTCAACGCGCTCAAGCTGTTCATTCAGGGTGTGGTGCCGCTCGAGTACTACGCCCACCGGGGCTTTGCCCACGTGGGCCGCCACTTCACCGGCGCGGGTGCGCGCGTGGCCTCGCAGATGCAGGCGGTGGACGAGTTGCGCCACTTCCAGACCGAGACGCACGCCCTGTCGCACTACAACAAGTACTTCAACGGCATGCACAAATCCAGCCACTGGTTTGACCGGGTCTGGTATTTGTCGGTGCCCAAGTCGTTCTTTGAAGATGCCTCGACCGGCGGGCCGTTCGAGTTCCTGACGGCAGTGAGCTTCTCGTTCGAATACGTGCTGACCAACCTGCTGTTTGTGCCCTTCATGAGCGGTGCGGCGCACAACGGCGACATGAGTACCGTGACGTTTGGTTTCTCGGCCCAGTCGGACGAGTCGCGCCACATGACGCTGGGCATTGAGTGCATCAAGTTCATGCTGGAGCAAGACCCGGCCAACGTGCCCATCGTGCAAAAGTGGATCGACAAGTGGTTCTGGCGCGGCTACCGCGTGCTGACGCTGGTGGCCATGATGCAGGACTACATGCTGCCCAAGCGCGTGATGAGCTGGAAAGAGGCCTGGGAGATGTACGCCGAGCAAAACGGCGGCGCCCTGTTCCGCGACCTGGCACGCTACGGCATCCGTGAGCCCAAGGGCTGGAAGCAGGCCTGTGAGGGCAAAGACCACATCAGCCACCAAGCCTGGAACACCTTCTACAACTACTGCGCCGCCGCGCCCTTCCACACCTGGATTCCCAAGGAAGAAGAGATGCAGTGGCTGAGCGAGAAGTACCCCGACACCTTCGACAAGTACTACCGCCCCCGCCTGGAGCACCTGCGCACGCAGCAAGAACAAGGCAATCGCTTCTACAACAAGACGCTGCCCATGCTGTGCACCACTTGCCAGATTCCGATGGTGTTTACCGAGCCGGGCGATCCGACCAAGATTTGCTACCGCGAATCGGACTACCAGGGCGACAAGTACCACTTTTGCAGCGACGGTTGCAAAGAAATCTTCGACCACGAGCCGGAAAAATACGTCCAGTCGTGGCTGCCGGTACACCAGATTTACCAGGGCCACTGCTTCAAGCCGGGCACCGACCCCAGCGCCGAAGGGTTCGATCCGCTGATGGCCGTGCTGGACTGGTACGAGCTGGAGGTCGGGCGTGACAACTTCGACTTTGAAGGTTCTGAAGACCAAAAGAACTTTGCTGCCTGGCGTGGCGATGCAGCGCCCGTCCCACCTGCGCAAGCAGCTTCCGACAGCAGCGCAGACCAAGGAGCAAAGCCATGAGCGTGACCGCCCTCAAGCCTTACCACTTTCCGGCCAAGGATGTGCGCGAGAACTTCCCCGCGCCCCTGCTTTACATCGGCTGGGAAGACCACCTGCTGTTTTGCGCTCCGGTGGCGCTGCCGCTGCCCGCCGACACGCCGTTTGGCGCACTGGCCCAGGCCGTGCTGCCCGGCATCTATGGCTACCACCCCGACTTTGCCAAGATCGACTGGGGCTGTGTCGAGTGGTTCAAGTCCGGCCAGCCGTGGACGCCCGACCCGGCCAAGTCGTTGCAGGACAACGGCCTGGGCCACAAGGACGTGATCCGTTTTCGCACGCCGGGCCTGACCGGCATTGGCGGATCGTTCAGTTAACCGTTCACGCAAGGCCAGCCGCCGGGTGCGCAGTGGCGCCCGGCGGCCCCCCCACACCATGAGCTACCAACTCACCCTTGAACCCCTGGGCGCCACCATTGAGGTGGAAGACGGCCAGACCTTGCTCGACGCCGCGCTGCGCCAGGGCATCTACATTCCGCACGCCTGCGGCCACGGTTTGTGTGGCACCTGCAAGGTGCAGGTGACAGACGGCGAGGTGGACCACGGCGCGGCCAATCCGTTTGCGCTGATGGAGATGGAGCGCGACGACGGCATGACCCTGGCCTGCTGCGCCACGTTGCAATCGGACGCCACCATCGAGGCCGACATCGAGGACGAACCCGATGCCCAGGTCATTCCGGTGCGCGATTTCAGCGCCACCGTGTTGCGCATTGAACAGCTCACGCCCACCATCAAGGCGCTGCATTTGCGCCTGAACCAGCCGATTCGCTTTCAGGCCGGTCAGTACGTGCAGGTGCAGATTCCGGGCGCGGAAGGGGGCCGTGCTTTCTCGATTGCCAACGCGCCCGGTGCCGATGGCCAGAGCAGCGAGATCGAACTGAACGTGCGTCTGGTGCCTGGTGGCGCTGGCACCACATGGCTGCACCAGTCGTTGCACGAAGGCGATACGGTGCAGATCACCGGCCCCTATGGCCGCTTCTTTGTGCGCCAATCGGCCCAGCTGCCGATGGTGTTCATGGCCGGTGGCTCGGGGCTGTCCAGCCCGCGTTCGATGATTCTGGAGCTGCTGGCCCAGGGCTGCACCCAGCCCATCACGCTGGTGTATGGCCAGCGCGCCCTGGACGAGCTGTACTACGACGCTGAATTTCGCGCCTTGGCCGCCCGGCATGCCAATTTCAACTACGTGCCGGTGCTGTCCGAGGTGCCCGAAGGGACGCAGTGGACGGGCGCGCGCGGCTTTGTGCATGAGGCCGCCCAGGCGCATTTCAGCGGCAACTTTGTGGGTCACAAGGCCTATCTGTGCGGCCCGCCACCCATGATCGAAGCCTGCATTGGCACGCTGATGCAAGGCCGCTTGTTTGAGCGCGACATCTACACCGAGAAGTTTCTCTCGGCTGCCGATGCACAAAAAACGCGCAGCCCGCTGTTCCGCAGCATCTGACCGGGGGGGCCAGTCCATGACTTTGCCTGCTTCGACCCTGCGCATCACGGTGGCGCAAACCGGCGACAGCTTTGACTGCGCTGCCCATGAGAGCCTGCTGACAGGCATGTTGCGCCTGGGGCGCAAAGGCATTCCGGCTGGGTGTGTCAATGGTGGCTGCGGTGTCTGCAAGGTGCGCATTCTGGAGGGCGCAGTGCGGCCACTGGGCCCGATCAGCCGTGCCCATGTCAGCCAGTCTGAAGAAGCCCAAGGCTGCACCCTGGCTTGCCGCGTGGCCCCCCTGGAGCCCGTGCGCCTGGAGGTAACGCCGCTGCTGCGCAAACCTTTTCTGGGCCGCGCACTGGGCGCCCCCACCCCCGCAGCCGCTTGAGTGCCGGTGCCTGGTTTTTTCCCCACGACAGATAGCCAACGATTTCACTAACCACAAGGAGACATGCAATGGGCGTTTTACGAATTGGGCATATCAGCATTCGCGTCATGGATATGGATGCAGCCGTCAAGCATTACGAAGAAGTGCTGGGCCTGAAAACCACGATGAAGGACAACGCAGGCAACGTGTACCTGAAGTGCTGGGACGAGTGGGACAAATACTCCCTGATCCTGACGCCCAGCGACCGTGCCGGCATCAACCATGTCGCCTACAAGGTCGAGAAGGACGAGGATCTGGACGCTTTTCAGGCACGCATCGAAGCCTGGGGCGTTTCCACCACCTGGCTGGATGAAGGCGCGCTGCCCTCCACGGGCCGCATGCTGCAATTCAACTTGCCCAGCGGCCACGAAATGCGCCTGTATGCCAGCAAGGAATATGTCGGCACCGACGTGGGTACGCGCAACCCCGATCCATGGCCCGACGGTATCCGGGGCGCGGGCGCGCACTGGCTGGACCACTGCCTGCTGATGTGCGAGATGAACCCCGAGGCGGGCATCAACACCGTGCAGGACAACACCCGTTTCATGAAGGAGTGCCTGGACTTCTTCCTGACCGAGCAAATTCTGGTCGGCCCCAACGGCGATATGCAAGCCGCTACCTGGATGGCGCGCACCAGCACACCGCACGACATCGCTTTCGTGGGTGGCCCGGTCAGCGGCCTGCACCACATCGCGTTCTTCCTGGACTCGTGGCATGACGTGCTCAAGGCCGCCGACGTCATGGCCAAGAAGAAGGTCAAGATCGACGTGGCCCCCACACGCCACGGCATCACGCGCGGCGAAACCATCTACTTCTTTGACCCCAGCGGCAACCGCAACGAAACCTTTGCCGGCCTGGGCTACCTGGCGCAGCCCGACCGCCCCGTGACCACTTGGAGCGAAGACCGCCTGGGCAGCGGAATTTTTTACCACACGGGCGAACTGGTGGCCTCTTTCACCGACGTGTACACCTGAGCCCCGGCTGCCCCTTGCACCCCTTTTGCTGGGGCGCGCCTGCACTGCGGGTGGCGCCCCGCACCACCGCCTCCAAGAAAGAACACCAATGAAAAAGAACGCGATAGCCAGCGCCGCACTGGCGCTGTTGGCGGGCCTGTCTCCCCTGGCTGCGCAGGCCGAAGGCCACTATGTGCCGGGCGTGGAAGGCATACAGGCTGCCAGCGCCCCCCCGCCGGGCGTCTATTACCTGGGCTACCTGGTCAACTACAACATCAACAGCTTTCGTGCGCCGGGCTCCAGCACCAACCTGCCGGGCCACAACAGCGGCACCGTGACGGCGCTGGCCAACCGCTTTGTCTGGATGACCGGCCACCAAGTGCTGGGCGCGGACTACGGCGTCGAGGCCATCGTGCCGCTGCTGCGCACTTCGCTGACCATCAACGCGGCGGGTATTTCTGACAGCCGCTCGGGTGTGGGCGATGTCTATGTCGGGCCGCTGGTGCTGGGCTGGCACGGCACGCAGTGGGACGCCGTGGCGGCTGCGGGCATGTGGCTTGATTCGGGCAGCACCGGCCACCCGGCCTCGGCAGGCAAGGGCTTCAAAAGCACCATGCTCACCGGTGGCCTGACGTATTACTTTGACACGGCCAAAACCCTCAGCGGCTCTGCCCTGCTGCGTTTTGAGCGCCACGGCAAAACCGACAGCGGCCTGCGCCACGGCAACCAGGTGACCATGGAGTGGGGCCTGGGCAAAGCCTTTGGCCCGGTGCAGGCCGGTGTGGTGGGCTACAGCCAGTGGCAAACCAGCAACGACAGCGGCCCTGGAGCCAGCCTGAACAAATCCTCGCGCCATGCCCTGGGCGCGGAGGTGGTGTACCCCATGGCACCGGGCCTGGCCCTCAAAGGCGCTGTCTACAAAGAGCTGCGCGCAGAGGCGGGCACCGGCCCACAGCCCAAGGGCTCGCTGGTGCGCCTGACGCTGGTCAAGGCCTTTTGAGGCAGTGCCGGTGTCCGTGCCCTCCATTGCACTGTGGAGGGCATGGCCATCAGCGCTGCCCCATCGGTGTCTTTGGTGGGCACAAAGCACAGGACGAAACCATTGCCCGGGCCGCGTTGCAGGCCCGGGGTCTGGCATGAACTGCAACGTTAGGAAAATCCCATGAAACAGGTACTCAACTTCATCAACGGCCAGCATGTCGCCAGCAGCCGCACTTTTGACAAACACTCGCCCGTGCATGGCGGGGTGATTGCACAGGTGCATGAGGCCGGGCGCGAGCAGGTCGATGCCGCTGTGGCGGCTGCGCGCGCTGCCCTCGATGGCCCTTGGGGCCAGATGAGTGTGGCCGAGCGGGTGGAGCGCCTGTATGCCGTGGCCGATGGCATCAACCGCCGCTTTGAAGAGTTTCTGGCCGCTGAATGCGCCGATACCGGCAAGCCGCGCAGCCTGGCCAGCCACATCGACATTCCACGCGGTGCGGCCAACTTCAAGGTTTTTGCCGACGTGGTTAAAAACGTGCCCACCGAGTTTTTCGAGATGGCCACACCCGATGGCCGTGGTGCCATCAACTACGGCTACCGCTCGCCTGTGGGCGTGGTCGGCGTGATCTGCCCCTGGAATCTGCCGCTGCTGCTGATGACCTGGAAGGTGGGCCCGGCGCTGGCCTGCGGCAACACTGTGGTGGTCAAGCCCTCGGAAGAAACGCCGCAAACCGCCGCCTTGCTGGGCGAGGTCATGAACGAGGCGGGCATTCCCCCGGGTGTGTACAACGTGGTGCATGGCTTTGGCCCCGATTCGGCAGGCGAGTTTGTGACCACGCACCCCGGCGTGGATGCCATCACCTTCACCGGCGAAACCCGCACCGGCGAGGTCATCATGAAGGCTGCCGCCAAGGGCGCACGCCCCGTGAGCCTGGAAATGGGCGGCAAGAACGCCGCCATCATCTTTGAAGATGCCGACTTTGACGCGGCCATTGAAGGCACGCTGCGCTCGGCGTTTGTCAACAGCGGCCAAGTCTGCCTGGGCACCGAGCGCGTGTACGTGCAGCGCCCCATTTTTGACAAATTCGTGGCCGAGCTGAAAAAGCAGGTCGAGGGCTGGAAGATCGGCCTGCCCGAAGATGCCGACACCAAACTGGGCCCCGTCATCAGCAAAGAACACCAGGCCAAGGTGCTGTCGTACTACCAGCTGGCGGTGGCCGAAGGCGCCACTGTGGTCACGGGCGGCGGTGTGCCTGACATGGGGGCCGGGTTTGCCGAGGGCGCCTGGGTGCAACCCACCATCTGGACGGGGCTGCCCGAGACCGCCCGCGTCATCAAGGAAGAAATCTTCGGCCCCTGCTGCCACATTGCCCCCTTCGACACCGAAGAAGAAGTGCTGGCCAAGGCCAATGACAACGTCTATGGCCTGGCCACCGCCATCTGGACGCGCGACGTCTCGCGTGCCCACCGCGTGGCGCAGAAGATGAAGGTGGGCCTGTCGTGGGTCAACAGCTGGTTCCTGCGCGACCTGCGCACACCGTTTGGCGGCTCCAAGCAATCGGGCATTGGCCGCGAGGGCGGCGTGCATTCGCTGGAGTTCTACACCGAGCTGAAAAACGTCTGCATCAAGCTCTGAGGACTTTGCGACATGAGCAACCCTGAAATCGCCCACTCGGTGGTGGCGGCGGGCATCCGCACCAATTGTCACGATGTCGGCAGCGGCCACCCGGTGCTGTTGATCCACGGCTCTGGCGCCGGGGTATCGGCCTGGGCCAACTGGCGCCTGGTAATGCCCGTGCTGGCCCAGCAGGCCCGGGTGATTGCCCCCGACATGGTGGGCTTTGGCTTTACCGACCGGCTTGACCTGAGCCAGCCCGGCCAGCGCTACGACATGGATACCTGGGTGCGCCAGGCCGTGGGCGTGCTGGACGCGCTGGGCATTGAGAAAACCGATCTGGTGGGCAACTCGTTTGGCGGTGCGCTGGCTTTGGCGCTGTCCATTCGCCACCCGCAGCGGGTGCGCCGACTGGTGCTGATGGGCAGCGTGGGTGTGCCCTTCACCCTGACGCCCGGCCTGGATGCGGCCTGGGGGTACACGCCATCGCTGGAGAACATGCGCAAGCTGCTGGATGTGTTTGCCTATGACCGCAGCCTGGTCACCGACGAGCTGGCCCGCCTGCGCTACGAGGCCAGCATCCAGCCCGGTTTTCAGGAATCGTTTGCGGCCATGTTTCCGGCACCGCGCCAGCGCTGGGTGGACGCCATGTGCAGCCCCGAGTCCGCCATCCGGGCGCTGCCGCACCACACGCTGGTGGTGCATGGCCGTGATGACCAGGTGATTCCGCTGTCCACGTCGCTGACGTTGTCGCAGTGGATTGTCCGCTCGCAACTGCATGTGTTTGGCCAGTGCGGCCACTGGACACAAATTGAACACGCCGCGCGCTTTGCCCGGCTGGTGGGCGACTTTCTGGCCGAGGCCCGCCCTGATGAACCCCTTCCTTTGAACGCTTGAGAACACCATGAACTCCACCCTGATAGAGCAGCTTGGCGACGAGCTGTATGGCGCGCTGACGGCGTGCCAGGTGCTTGACCCGCTGTCGAGCCGCCACCCCGACATCACCATCGAAGACGCCTACGCCATCCAGCAGCGGCTGATTGCCCGCCGCCTGGGTGCAGGCGAGCGCGTCGTGGGCAAAAAAATCGGTGTCACCAGCCAGGCCGTGATGAACATGTTGGGCGTGTTCCAGCCCGACTTTGGCATCTTGCTCGATGGCATGGTCTACAACGAAGGCCAGCCCATCGAGGCCCGCACGCTGATCCAGCCCAAGGCCGAGGGCGAAATCGCCTTCGTCCTGAAAAAAGACCTGATGGGGCCGGGCGTGACCGCCGCCGATGTCATGGCCGCCACCGAGGGCGTGATGGCCTGCTTTGAGATCGTCGATTCGCGCATCCGCGACTGGAAGATCCAGATCCAGGACACCGTGGCCGACAACGCCTCTTGCGGCGTGTTCGTGCTGGGCGACCGGCTGGTCGATCCGCGCGATGTCGATTTGGCCACCTGCGGCATGGTGCTGGAGAAGAACGGCGAGATCGTTGCCACCGGCGCGGGCGCCGCGGCGCTGGGCCACCCGGCCAATGCCGTGGCCTGGCTGGCCAACACCCTGGGGCGCCTGGGCATGGGCCTGAAGGCGGGCGAGGTGGTGCTGTCGGGCTCGCTGGGGATCATGGTGCCGGTGCAGGCCGGTGACAGTTTGCGCGTGACCATTGGCGGCATCGGCGGCTGCTCGGTGCGCTTTATTTGAGACAGGAGACATTCCATGCAAAAAATCAAATGCGCCCTGATAGGCCCGGGCAACATCGGCACCGACCTGCTGGCCAAGCTGCAGCGCAGCCCCGTGCTCGAGCCCGTCTGGATGGTCGGCATCGACCCCGAATCGGACGGCCTGAAACGCGCCCGCGAGATGGGCATCAAGACCACGTCCGACGGCGTCGATGGCCTGATCCCGCACATGAAGGCGGACGGCGTACAAATCGTCTTTGACGCCACCAGCGCCTACGTCCACGCCGAGAACTCGCGCAAAGTGAACGAGCAGGGCGCGCTCATGATCGACCTCACCCCTGCCGCCATCGGCCCTTTTTGCGTGCCCCCGGTGAACCTGAAGGCCCACGTGGGCAAAGGCGAGATGAACGTCAACATGGTCACCTGCGGTGGCCAGGCCACCATCCCCATGGTCGCCGCCGTCTCGC
>NZ_JAQUAL010000235.1:0-2747 GCF_028687295.1 Simplicispira sp. | reverse complement strand
CTGGCCATGGCCACCATGGACACCATCAAGCTGTTCGGCGGCGAGCCGGCCAACTTCCTGGACGTGGGCGGCGGTGCCACCCCCGAGAAGGTCACCGAAGCCTTCAAGATCATGCTCAAGAACGACAAGGTCAAGGGCATTCTGGTCAACATCTTCGGCGGCATCATGAAGTGCGACACCATCGCCACCGGCGTGATCACTGCCTGCAAGGCCGTGAACCTGAACGTGCCGCTGGTCGTGCGCATGAAAGGTACCAACGAAGAGCTGGGCAAGAAGATGCTGGCCGAATCCGGTCTGCCCATCATCGCCGCCGACACCATGGCCGAAGCGGCCACCCGGATCGTGGCGGAAGTCAAGTAAGAAGCCCGGAGAACACACATGTCGATCTACATCAACAAAGACACTAAGGTCATTACCCAGGGCATCACGGGCAAGACCGGCCAGTTCCACACCGAAAAGTGCCAGGAATACGCCAACGGCAAGAACGCCTTTGTCGCGGGTGTGAACCCCAAGAAGGCCGGTGAGTCGATCTTCAACATCCCGATCTACGCCTCCGTCAAGGAAGCCGCCCAGCAGACCGGCGCCACCGTCTCGGTGATCTACGTGCCGCCCGCAGGCGCTGCCGAAGCCATCTGGGAAGCCGTGGAAGCCGATCTGGACATGGCCATCTGCATCACCGAAGGCATTCCCGTCAAGGACATGCTGATGGTGCGCAACAAGATGAAGGCCAAGGAAGCCGCTGGCGGCAAAAAGACGCTGCTGCTGGGCCCCAACTGCCCCGGCATCATCACGCCCGATGAAATCAAGATCGGCATCATGCCCGGCCACATCCACCGCAAGGGCCGCATCGGCGTGGTGAGCCGCTCGGGTACGCTGACCTATGAAGCCGTGGCCATGCTGACCGAAGTCGGTCTGGGCCAGTCCACTGCCGTGGGCATTGGTGGCGACCCCATCAACGGTTTGAAGCACATCGACGTGATGCGCGCCTTCAACGATGACCCCGATACCGACGCCGTGATCATGATCGGTGAAATCGGTGGCCCCGATGAGGCCGAAGCCGCCCTGTGGTGCAAGGCCAACATGAAGAAGCCTATCGTTGGCTTCATCGCTGGTGTGACTGCCCCTCCCGGCAAGCGCATGGGCCACGCTGGCGCGCTGATCTCGGGCGGTGCCGATACCGCCGATGCCAAACTCGCCATCATGGAAGAGTCGGGCTTCGTCATCACGCGCAATCCCTCTGAACTGGGCAAGCTGCTCAAGGCACAGCTGAAGTAAGCACGCCACAGCACCCAGGCCCGCCCTGGGCGCTCCCACCAAAGCGCCTGCGGTCTTTGTGCCTCAGGCGCTTTGCCCGTTGTGGGGGCTGGCCTGCCATGGTGTGAAGTCTGCTCGCCAGGGGTGGGTGCTCGTCTATGATGCAAGCCGCCACGCGAGCCATACCCAGCCAGCGTGGTTCGTGGCCGCGTTTTGTGCTGCGGGGCCTCGGCCTACACACCCTTTGCGGGAATCCAGAAACCTTGGGCTGCAATAACACATGAAGTATGAATTCAGCGCCCGCACCGACCGCGGTCGGGTGCGCGCCAACAATGAAGACGCTGTCAGTGTGGATCGCCAGGCCCAGGTGGCTGTGCTGGCCGATGGCATGGGCGGCTACAACGCTGGCGAGGTGGCCAGCAGCATGGCCACCCAGTTCATCCGCACAGAAATGGTGCGATGGCTTGCGCAGGCGCGCCGACCCGGGCGCGACGTGCGCCGTGCGCTGGAGATTTGTGTGGAAAACGCCAACCTTGCCATCTTCGATGCCGCCCAGGAAAACGCCCAATATGCTGGCATGGGCACCACGCTGGTGGCAGGCGTTTTTCAGGACGAACGCCTCACGCTGGCGCACGTGGGCGACTCGCGCTGCTACCGCCTGCGTGCGGGCCAGCTCACGCAAATCACGCGCGACCACTCGTGGCTGCAAGAGCAGGTAGATGCTGGCCTCATTACCCCGCAGCAAGCGGCGCAGTCAGGGCAGCGCAACCTCGTCACCCGGGCGCTGGGCGTAGAAAATACGGTGCAAGTGGAAACCAACGAATTCCAGGTGCAGCCACAAGACCTGTACCTGATGTGCTCCGACGGACTGAGCGAGATGTTGGGCCATGCCGACCTCACCATCCTGACCGCAGCCGACGTCCCGCTGGACGACAAGGTGCAGCGCCTCATTGATGCCGCCAATGCCCGGGGCGGGCGCGACAACATCAGCGTGGTGCTGGTGCAGGCCGACAGCAGCGCCGTTCCCCGCAAACGCGGCTTGGTATCGCGGCTGCTGGGCTCGGCGTGAGTCCGGCAGCTGGCAACCCCCACCCTTTCATGCAAACCATGCAACCCCCCACCCGCAGGAACAGGCCATGCCCAAACTGATCGTCTCGATCGATGGTGTAGTCATCAAAGAATTGCAGCTCACCAAAGAGCGCACCGCGCTGGGTCGGCGCCCGTACAACGACATCGTGATCGACAACCTCGCCATCAGCGGTGAACACGCCGTGCTGCACATGCACGCCCAGGGCGTGGAACTGGAAGACTTGGACAGCACCAACGGCACCTACGTCAACGGCAAAGCCGTTCAGCGCCAATGGCTGCACGGCGGCGACACCATTGAAGTGGGCAAATACAAAATCCGCTTCCTCAACGAGGCCGAAGCCGAAGACTACGAAAAAACCATGATCGTCAAGCCCGGCATGGTGCCCCCGCCGCTGCCACCGCGC
>NZ_JAQUAL010000107.1:0-11051 GCF_028687295.1 Simplicispira sp. | reverse complement strand
TTGCACCAGCGCCTGCGCAGCGGCATCGACCACGCTGCGGCCTTTGTCCGCGCTGGCGGCAGCGGCGTTGCCCACGGCGCCTGCGCTGTGGTAGTCCTGCATGGCCCAGCCCATCTTGGCGCTTTTGCCGTTGCCCAGCAGGGCGTAGCGCTCGGCGCGGTCTTGCGAGGTGGAGCGGAAGTTTTGTGCCTGCGCCATGCACACGGTCTGGGGTGCCAGGTGCAGCATCATCGACGTTTCGATCTCGCCGCCGTGGATGCCAAAGCGGTGTTCCTCGGCACTGAACTGGCCCGCCACCGCCTCGGGCAGCGGCAGGCTGAACCAGCTGGCGCTATAGACCAGCAGGCCGCAGCGCTGGCGCAGCTCGCGCGCCACGATGTCCATCACGCTGACCTGGCCGCCGTGGCCGTTGAGCAGCAGCAGCTTTTGGATGCCCGCGCGGGCCACGCACTGGCCCAGCTCCGTCCACAGCGCAATCAGCGTGGCGGGCGTGAGCGTGAGCGTGCCGGCAAAAGCGGTGTGCTCGGTGCTCAGGCCCACCACCTGCGGCGGCAAAAACAGCACGGGCAGCTCTGCGGGCAGCCGGGGCAGGGCAGCGTCGATCACGCCCTGGAGCAGCGTGGCGTCCACCGACAGCGGCAGGTGCGGCCCGTGCTGCTCGATGGCGGCCACGGGCAGCACGGCCACGATGTCGGCGGCCGCGCCACTGGCCTGCCAGCGGGCAAAGTCGCGCGTGCTGCACTCGGCCCAGAAGCGCGTGGGCAAGGGCGCAGGCGCATCAGGGGATGGCGCGTTGGCAGCAGCCTGGGCAGGGGCTGTGGTGGCGGGCGGGTGGGCCGCAGCCACAGGGGCAGGGGCGGCAACAAGGGCAGCAGAAGCGGCAAAAGCCGCAGGGGCGGGCGGTGCAGTGGTCATGGCGACGATGGTAGTAGGCCGCGCGCCACTACCATCGCCGGAACCAAAGCCGCCCCCCCGCGCTCCCACCTTGCGACCATGCAGCCACACTCCACTTCCTTCTTTGCACGCCTTCTGGGCGCTCTTTTTTTTATAGCTGCTTGCGCCCTGTCCACGGGCGCCAGGGCACAATTTGGCACCAACCCAGCCCCAGCCACCGGCAGCGTGGTCAGTACGCCCCATGTGCGCGCCGAACTCATCGCCCATGCGCCCGAGGGCGTGGCGCCGGGCCAGCCGGTGTGGCTGGGCTTGCAGCTCACGCACCAGCCGCACTGGCACACCTATTGGAAAAACCCCGGCGACTCGGGCCTGCCCACGGCCCTGAACTGGCAGCTGCCTGCCGGTCTGGACGTGGGCGAGGTGGCCTGGCCAGTGCCGCAAAAAATCCGCGTCGGCACGTTGGCCAATTACGGCTACGAGGGCCAGGTGCTGCTGGCCGTGCCGCTACAAGTGTCGGGCGCGTTCAAGCCGCCGCTGGTGGGCAGTGCCGCGCAAACGCTGGAAGTGCGCCTGCACGCCACTTGGCTGGTGTGCCGCGTCGAGTGCATCCCCGAAGAAGGCAGTTTTGTGCTGCAACTGCCCCTGCGCGGCTCCACGGCGCTGCACGGCACAGCGTTTGCCCAGAGCCTGGCGGCCCAGCCGGTGGCGCTGCCAGGCGAGGGCACCGTGCGCGCCGAGGGCGATCGCCTGCACATCCGCGTGACCGGCCTGCCCGCTGCGGCGCGCGGCCAGATGCTGGAGCTGCTGCCCGAAACCCCCGCCGTGCTGCTGCACGTGGCAGAAGCGGGCAAAGACTGGACGCAAGCCTGGCAAGGCGATGTCTGGACGGCCACTGTGCCGCTCTCGCCCGAGCGCGGTGACAGCACGGCCACCTTGCCGCTGGTGCTGGCGCTGGCCGATGGCGCCGCGCCCACGGCCAGCACGGACACGCAGGCCAGCGCGCGCGCCTGGCGCACCGTGGCCACCGTGACCGCACCGTGGACGCAGGCCGCCCCGCGCGCCGAGGTATCGCCCGCGCTGGCCGCTGCGCTGGCGGCCAACCAGGCCGCAGCGCAGGCGGCACAGGCCGGGGCCACGTCCACGGCGCTGCCCGGCGCCAGTGCCTCGGCCAGTGGCTTGCTGGCGGCGCTGCTGGGCGGGCTGATCGGCGGGCTGCTGCTCAACCTCATGCCCTGCGTGTTTCCGGTGCTGGCCATCAAGGTGATCGGCTTTGCCCGCCACGGCAGCAACCGGCGCGCCCACCGGCTGGCGGGCCTGGCCTATACCGCAGGCGTGGTGCTGTCGTTTGTGGCGCTGGGCGGTTTGCTGCTGGCGCTGCGCGCAGCGGGCGAGCAACTGGGCTGGGGCTTTCAGCTGCAATCGCCTGCGGTGGTGGCGGCGCTGGCGGCGCTGTTCACGCTGCTGGGGCTGAATCTGGCGGGGGTGTTCGAGTTTGGCCAGTTTGCCCCCGGGCGCCTGGCCACGTTGCAGGCCCGCCACCCGGCGGCCGATGCTTTCTTGTCGGGCATGCTGGCCGTGGCCATTGCCTCGCCCTGCACGGCGCCGTTCATGGGCGCATCGCTGGGCTTTGCCATCGAGATGCCCGCCGTGCAGGCGCTGGCCGTGTTTGCTGCGCTGGGCGTGGGCATGGCCCTGCCCTACTTGGCGGCCAGCTGGCTGCCCGGTGTGGCGCGCGCCCTGCCGCGCCCGGGGCCGTGGATGGCCACCTTCCGCCACGCCATGGCGTTTCCGATGTTTGCCACGGTGGTCTGGCTGGTCTGGGTGCTGGGCCAGCAAAGCGGCATCGATGGCGCCAGTGCGCTGCTGGCGCTGCTGGTGGCGGGCAGTGCGGTGGTGTGGTCGCTCACGCTGCGCGGGCGCGCACGCTGGGCGATTGCTTCTGTATTGATAGCATTCAGCGCATGGCTGGCGGGCGCTATCGGCCAAAACATCACCCAACCCGCAGAGCAGGCCCTGCTGGCCGCAGCGCCCGGCACGGATGCAGGCACCAGCGCAGGTAACGGCGCAGGCAGCGACCGCAGTATCGGCACAGGCACTGGCAGCCACAGCGGCACGGGCACGGACGGCCCCAGCCCCGCCAGCGCCCGCTGGCAACCGTGGTCGGCGGGGCGCGTGGCCGATCTGCTGGCGCTCGGCCAGCCGGTGTTTGTCGATTTCACCGCCGCCTGGTGCGTGACCTGCCAATACAACAAGCGCACCACGCTGGCCGATGCCGACGTGCTGGCCCGTTTTGCCACGCACCGCGTCGCCTTGCTGCGCGCCGACTGGACGCGCCGCGATCCGGCCATCACGGCCGCGCTGGCGCAGCTGGGGCGCAGCGGTGTGCCGGTGTATGTGCTCTACGCCCCAGGCCGCGCGCCCGTGGTGATGACCGAAATCATCCACCCCGGCGATGTGTACAAGGCGCTGGCGGCGCTGTAACCTGCACCGGCCAGCCGCCCCCCCTGCGCGCTGGCCGCACCGCCGCGTGGCCAGCGCGCCCCAGCGCCCCGGCGCCCCTTGCTGCGCACGGCCTCTGCTCGGCCTGTGCGCGTTTTTCCACCGCTGTTTTCATCCCCACCATGCCCCACACCAGCCCCGATACCGACACGCAAGCCATCCTGCACAGCCTGCGCGACTGCCGCACCATCGCCGTCGTCGGCCTCTCGCCCAAAGCGCACCGCGACAGCCACCATGTGGCCGAGTACCTGCAACAGCAGGGCTACCGCATCGTGCCCGTCAACCCACAGGCCACGGAGATTTTGGGTGAGCGCTGCTGGCCCTCGCTGACCGAAGCGGCGCAGCACGAGCGCATAGACCTGGTGGACGTGTTCCGCAACAGCGCCGATGTGCCGCCCATTGCCGACGAGGCCATCGCCATCGGCGCGCGCGCGCTGTGGTTGCAACTGGGCGTGCGCCACGACGAGGCCGCCGCGCGCGCCCGCGCCGCCGGGCTGCTGGTGGTGCAAGAGCGCTGCACGCTGGTAGAGCACCGGCGGCTGCAAGCGGCCGGGCAACTGCCGGACGCCTGATTGCCGCACAACGTCAATCCTTGAGCGCAGGCTGCTGCGGCAGCAACTGGGTGTAGCCACGCACCAGCCAGACCAGGCGCTCAAACACCGTGGTGGCACCGAACAGCGCCGCCAGCGTGGTCTGGCTGGCGTGGGCGGCTTCTTGCAGCGCTTTCTGGCGCAACTGGCTCATGGTGTCAGAGCGGTCGCTGGCCAGCGCCTGCAACAGGGCCAAGTCCTGGGCGGCGCAGGTCTGGGCACCATCGTGCAGGGTCAGCAGCAAAAAGTGCATGGCCTCGCCCATGCGCTGCACCACGGCCTGCACCGGCCCTCCAACGCCGTCCAGCGCGCGGGTGGCTTGCAGGCTTTCATCGAGCTGCACCAGGCCATCGCGCAGGTCGTGCAGCAAGCGGTTGCGGGCCTGCAAGTTCAGCATCCGGTCCAGCCCCTGCCTATCCTGGCCGTTGTGCATCAGCACGGCCAAAAACTCATCGACCTTGCCCGCCACCGCGCGGTCGCCCACGCGCACGGCCACTGGGGCCACACCGCGCGCGGCGTCGATGTGGCTGAGGTAATCGGGCAAATGGCCCAGCAGCCGCAGCTGCTCTTTCTCGACCAGATCGAGGGCGGTTTCGGCATCGTCCAGCGCCTGCTCATACAGGTACTGGGGCTGGGACAAGGTCTCTTGCACGCTGGGCGGCGAGAGCTGGTGCAGCCAGCGCACCAGCCGCTGGCCCAGCACCGTCACGGCCAAGGCGCCCACCACCTGGTAAAGCAAAAAGACCCAGGCCGCTTGCAGCGACACCTGCTCCGACACCTGGCGCACCAAGGCCAACACCAGCGGCACGCCCAGGGCGTGCTCCAGCACCAGCAGCAGCACCATCAACAGAGCCGCAATCAATTTGAAACCGATTTGCAGCAGCGCCAACTGGCGGCCTGTGCCGTGCAGGTTGGTCGTCATCAGCCACAGGCTGGCCGCCGACCCCGCACCAGCGCCGTAAATGACGATGGCGGTTTGCTCCATGCTGATCAGGCCGATGTGCGTCATGGCCACGGCAATCACCGATACGGTGGCAGACGATTGCAGCACCAGCGTGATGGCCGCCCCCGCCAAAAACAACAGCACCCCGTACTGGCCCGCCAGTTGCAGCCACAAGCGCACCTCTTGCAGCTCGCGCAGGGGCGCCGCCCCGTTCTTGATGAACTGCAAGCCCAAAAACAGCAGGGCAATGCCCAGCAAAGCCCCGGCAGGGTGGCGCCAGCGGCTGGATTTTTCTACATCCAGGTAAAAGGCCAGCCCCACGCCACCCAGCAGCAACAGCACCGGGATGTGGATATCCACCGTGGCCACCAGCACCAGCGCCGAGGTACCCACATTGGCCCAGGTGACGATGGGGATGGCCTGGCGCACGCTGATCAACCCCGCCGCGTTCATGCTGGTGAGGATGAAGGTAACGGCATTGGTGCTCTGGGTCAGCGCACCGGCCACCACGCCCAGCAGCGCACTCTGCCAGGGCCGCGCCACGGCCCGCGCCACCAGCAAGCGAAAACCGCGTCCTGACATCTGCTTGAAATGGCTGCCAATGAATTTGACGCCGACAAAAAACAGCCCCAGGCCGGCCAGCATGGCGCTGATCATCTCTGCCAGCATGGAGCACCTTGCAGAAGGGAGCAGACACAGAAAGGCGACCGCACACAGGGGCGGCGCCGCGCAAGAAGGTGGCAGTGCATCCGAGAAAAAACGGCTGGCGAGGAGAAAAAAGCAGGTGGCCTGCGACAGCGTTCTATGTAACCGCGCTGTGTGTCAGTGGTGTGTCAACGGCTTTCGCCCTGCTGGCGCGCCACGGCCTGCCCCGAGCACACCAACGACACCCGTTGCAGGTGAAACATCTCCAGCGCCGGACTCAGGAAGAAGCCCACTTCCCAGGGGTTCTTCAGGATGAAGGAGCGGCGCACCTGCTCAAACAACGGGCAGCTGGCGGGCACCTGGTGGGCCTGCATTTCCATGATGGTGTAGTTCCATTCAATGGACTGCTCGAAGGTGAACTTGGCGCGCTCGTCAATCGTGAAAAAACAGCGCGGGTCGCGCCGCAGCTGCTGCACCTTGAAGCTGTCGGGCATGGAAATCAAAAACACGTCGTCTTGCGCCGTGGACAAGAACGCCAGCACCGTGGTGTGCGGCTGGCCCTGCGCCAGGGTGGTGAGCACGCCCACCTTGTTGTCGTTGTCTTTGGGCTCCACGGGCGGGATGCTGTGCAGGGGGCTCAGGGGCAGGGCGCGCTCGGGGCGGCTGTCGGCGGGAAAGGCATAGCCCGGCGCCGTGAACCCATCGACCACCTTCACGCCGTGGATGAGCGCGTATTCCAGCGGCTCCAGCAGCACCCAGTTGTCTTCGGCGGCCAGCACCCGGCCTTTGTAAGAGGTGCGGTACACGCGCAGTTCGGCGTCCAATTCATCAATGCCGGTGCGGTTGTCCAGGTGTACCGTTACCAGCGAACCCAGCGCCAGCGCGTGGCCGCGCGGGATAAAAATCTGGAGCTGGTTATTGCGTTTGGGATAGACCACGCCAATGTGGTGCACCACCCCGGTGCTTTGGTAGCTGGCCACAATGCCCAGCAGTTGTTCGTTCAGGTAGTCGCGCAAGGCCATGGTGCTCTCCGGTAAGGGCTGCGCCAGGGGGCGGCGAAGCGGCTGGAGCATCTTAAAACTTGCGGACTACGGTTGGTGCGGCGGCCAGCGCGGCCACCGCTGCGCTCACAGGGCCAGCACGATTTTGTCGCCTGCCGCGCGCGAGCAGCAGGCCATCAGGCGCCGGTTGGCGGCACGCTCGGCCTTGGTCAGCACCTTGTCGCGGTGGTCGCCCTCGCCCTCCACCACGGCCACTTCGCAGGTGCCGCACAGGCCCTCGCCGCAGTCGCAGGGCACATCAAAACCGGCCGCTTGCAAGGCTTGCAGCAAGGTCTGGTCGGCGGCCACGGTGACGCTGACATTGGAGTCTTTCAGCTGCGCCACAAAAGCGTGCTCTTTGCTCGGGTCGAGCACCGCGCTTTCGGCACTGAAATGCTCAAAGTGCAGCACGTTGGCGGGCCACTGCTCGCTCAGGGTTTCGAGCGCGGCAATCAGGCGATCGGGGCCGCAGGCATAGACGCGAGTGCCCTCGTCCACCGTGGCCAGCAGGCGGCCCAAATCCATGCGCTGGCCATCGGCCTTGATGTACAGGTGCAGGTGGTCGGCGTGGTCTTGCTCCAGGCGCGCCAGCAGCGCCATGTGCTGGCGCGAGCGCCCGGCGTAGTGCAGTTCATACGACTTGCCCAAGCGGCGCAGGCGGTCGGCCATGGCCACCATGGGCGTGATGCCGATGCCACCGGCAATCAGCACAAAGTGCCGGGCCGATTCGTCCAGGCCGAACAGGTTTTTCGGGCCCGACAGTTGCAGCGTGCTGCCCGCAGCGATGTGGTCGCAAAAGTGCTGCGAGCCGCCGCGCCCCTGGGCCTCGCGCTGCACCACCACTTGCAGGTGGTGGCGGTCGTCGGCGCGGCCACACAGCGAGTATTTGCGCCGAAAGCCCCCGGCAATCAAATCCACGTGCGCGCCAGCCGTCCAGGCGGGCAAGGTGCCGCCCTCGGGGTCGGCCAGCACAAAGCGCAGCAGGTCGGTGCCTTCGGCGTGCTTTTCGCGCACGACCACGGTGCGGGCAATGCTGTCTTTGGCCGGGGGGCCGATGTAGAACGGCGCCGGCTCTTGCATCGCGCCGGGGCGCACGCGCTCGGGGTTCTGCGCCGGGTCCCACTGCACCCACAGCTGCGCCGGGCCACGGAAAGAGGTGTTGGGCAGAAACTCGAACTGCTGGCCCTCCACCAGGCGGATGTGCGGCAGGCGCCGGACAAACTCCTCCAGAAACACGCGCATCTGCATGCGGCCAATGTTTTTGCCCATGCACTGGTGGGCGCCGTAGCCAAACGTGAGGTGCTCGACGGCGTTCTCGCGGTACAAGTCCACCTCGTCGGGGTTCTCGAAGTGCCGGGTGTCAAAGTTGGCCGATGCCTGCACCAGCAGCAGCTTGCTGCCTTGGGGGATGGCCACGCCGCCCACGGTGGTGTCGGCGGTGGCCATGCGGCGCCAGGCAATGATGGAGCCCGCCACGCGCAGGCATTCTTCGACCGCGTTGGGAATCAGGGCCGGGTTGGCGCAGATGGAGTCCCAAGCCTTGCGGTGCGTCAGCAGCGTCATGAAGGCGTTGGCCGTGGCATTCGAGGTGGTTTCGTGCGCCGCCGCCAGGATGGCCATCATCATCGACTGCAAATACGAGGCGGTGACGATGTCGGGGTGGCGGTGGTGCTGGCGGATGCTTTCGTACATCCAGCCCTCGCCATCGGGCTGGGCCATCATGTCGGCCAGGATTTTCTGGGCCACCTGCCAGAACTTGCCCACGTTGTCGGCAATCTCCAGCTGCTCTTGCGGCGTCGGGCGCCCCCAGGTGTTGAGCGTGTGCGCCACGGCAAACTGGCGCAGTTGCTCGGCGCCCTCGTCGGGCACGCCCAAGAATTTGAGCGCGATGTTCAGCGGAATCTCGTAGAACATCTCGGCCACTAGATCGGCACGGCCCTGGTCGATGAAGCGGTCCATGTACTGGCGTGCCAGCGCCCGCACTGTGGGCTCGTAGTCCATCAGGCGCTCGGGCAAAAAGGCATCCGTCAGCAGGCGGCGGCGCGCCATGTGGTCGGGCTCGTCCTCGTTGACCATGGTGCGGCGCATGGCGTAGCCGTAGCCTTCCAGAATCTGCGCCACCTCGGGCGTGGCCGGGGTGATTTTTTCCAGCGCCACCGAGGGAGAGAACAGGATGTTGTCGCGGAACACGGCCTTCACGTCCTCGTAGCGCGTGACCACCCAGTAGCCCAGTTGCGGGCTCCAGAACACGGGCTCCTGCTCGCGCGCCCAGCGCAAATACTCTGCCGGGGCCTGCATGTAGGCGCCCTCAAACGGGTTGAAGGCAGCGCCCCCGGCACTGACGGGGCAGCCATTGGGCGCCGCAGCGCACGCCAGGGCTTGGTGGTCGATGGGGCAGCGGCTGGCGCTGGCAAGGGACTGGTCGTTCATGGCGTGAATCCGTGCGAAAGGTTGTTTGCGTAAGCATATTACGCAAAGCGTACAAATCAGACCCGTATTTCCACTTACCCCCACGCGGCCCTGGCGCGCGCCCATTCAGCCGGGTTGAAACCCCATGTCCGCGCTGATGTCCTGCGCCTCGCGGATGATTTGCGGGCAAATCCGCCCACCCGGGCGGGCATCAAAGCCATTGCTGGCCCCCAGGGCGGTGAGCACCGCACAGACATGGCCGCGCGCATCCAGCACCGGCGCGGCCACGGCGCTGATGCCGCGCAGCAAGGTGTCGTGGATGATGGCGCAGCCCTGGTCGCGCACCTGCCTGCGCAGCCGCGCCACGGCGTCGGGCCCGGCCAGCAGCGAGCGCTGCTCCTCTGAGCCCGCCGCAAACTCGGCATCGGCCTGGTGCAGGATGCGGGTGTCGTTGGTAAAGGCCAGAAACGCCTGTCCCGTGGCCGACCACACCAGCGGCAGCACCGAACCGGCGCGGATGTTCACCGTCACCGGCAACGATGGCTCCTCAATGCGCAGCACCGTCGGCCCCAGGTTGCCCATCACGGCGATAAAGCAGGTCACCTCCAGCGACTCGCGCAGGCGCACCAGCGCGCCCTCGCCCAGGCGCACCGGGTCGCACTGGCGCAGCGCGGCCAGCCCCAGCCGGATGGACTCGGGCCCCAGGTAATAGTGGTGGGTGGCGGGGTTTTGCGCCACAAAGCCCTCTTGCACAAAGCTCGATAAATAGCGGTGTACCTTGGCCGTGCTCTCTTGCACCTCGGTGGCAATGGCCGTCAGGCTGGCGGCGCCGCCCAGCCGGGTCAGCGCCTTCAGAATGGACAAGCCGGTTTCTGCCGATTGCACGCGCTGGCGCCGGTTGCTGGCGGCAGGGGTTGGGGTCGAATGTTCCATGGATTCAAGTATCAGGGTAAACACGGGAACGTTATTACGCTATGCGTAATAACATGCAGCGCTTTATATTGCCCTTGGCAACTTCACAGGAAAAACTCCCGATGTCCAACCGTCGCCACATCACCCGTTTGTTTGCCGCGCTGGCCCTGGTCGGCGCCACCGCTGGCCTGGCCCAGGCACAGACGGCGCCCTTCCCCGCCAAACCCATCCGCTGGGTGGTGCCCTACCCGGCTGGGGGCGGCTCGGACTTTCTGGCGCGCACCATTGGCCAGCAGCTGTCCACCCAAGTGGGCCAGCCCATCGTGGTGGACAACAAGCCCGGCGGCAACACCGCCGTGGCCGCGTCGGACGTGATCCGCTCGCCCGCCGATGGCTACACCATTCTGTCGGCGGACAACGGCACCATGGTGTTCAACTCGGCGCTGTACGCCAAGCTGAGCTACAACCCGGAAAAAGACCTCACGCCCGTGACGCTGATGGGCAAGTTTCCGATGATTCTGGTGGTGCCACAGGGCTCGGACATCAAGGACGCCAAAGACTTCATCGCCAAAGCCAAGGCCAAGCCGGGCCACACCAGCTACGGCTCGGCGGGTGCGGGCAGCCCGCACCACCTGGCCATGGAGCTGCTCAAGGTCAACGCGGGCCTGCACATGGTGCACATCCCCTACCGGGGCGCAGCGCCTGCGCTGTCTGACCTGGCCGGTGGTCAGATCACCGCCATGATGGTGGACATGGCCGCTGGCGCGGGCTTCATCAAGGGCGGCAAGGCCCGCCCGCTGGCCGTGGCCAACCCCACACGCCTGCCCCAGTTGCCCGACGTGCCCACCTTTGCCGAGCTGGGCTACAAAAACGTGGAAGCCGCCGCCCAGGTGGGCGTGGTGGCCGCAGCGGGCACCCCTGCCGACGTGGTGGCCGCCCTGCAAAAACAGATCACCACGGCCATCCAGCAGCCTGCGGTGCGGCAAAAGCTGATCGACTTTGGCATTGAGCCGGTGGGCAGCACGTCGCAGCAGTACGCCGACCTGATCCGCACCGAAGTCAAGCGCTGGCACAAGCTGATCCGCGAGCAGAAGATTTCGCTGGATTGATCGGCATGCC
>NZ_JAQUAL010000234.1:0-2783 GCF_028687295.1 Simplicispira sp. | reverse complement strand
GAACTGCGCCGCCGCGTGCATGCCGGCCTGAACAAGGGCGAGGCGCGCAATGCGCTGGCCAGGGCAGTGTTTTTCAACCGCCTGGGTGAAATCCGCGACCGCAGTTTCGAGCAGCAGCGCTACCGGGCTAGCGGCCTCAATCTGGTAACGGCTGCCGTCGTGTTGTGGAACACGGTCTATCTGGAACGGGCTGCGCACGCGCTGCGTGGCAACGGCCATGCCGTTGATGACGCGCTGTTGCAGTACCTGTCGCCGCTCGGTTGGGAGCACATCAACCTCACCGGCGATTACCTCTGGCGCAGCAGCGCCAAGATCGGCGCGGGCAAGTTCAGGCCGCTACGACCGCTGCAACCGGCTTAGCGTGCTTTATTTTCCGTTTTCTGAGGCGACCCCAAGTATGTCTGCCAGGTGTTCGACAACATTTTTGCCGTGGCCGTACCCAAAGACTCGCCCTACCAGAGCATCCAGGACATCGTGAAAGACGCGCGGCGCCAGGCCGGCGCGGTCAGCTACGGCACTTCGGGCACGGGCTCCATTCCGCACCTGGGCACATCCGACATCGAGGCGGTGAGCAAAGTCGAACTCACCCATGTGCCCTACAAGGGCGACGCTCCCATGCTGCAAGACCTGCTGGCCGGACGCCTGGGTTTTGGCGCCGTGCTGGCCAGCTCCATCACCAGCCAGGTCCAGGCCGGGTCGCTGCGACTGCTTGCGGTGTATGCCGATCGGCGCCACCCCGCTTTCCCGCAGGTGCCCACGTTGACCGAAGCCGGGGTGCCCGTGGTGCAGCTGAGCTTTGGCGGGCTGCTGGTACCCGCCAAAACGCCGCCCGAGGTGGTCGCTGCGCTGGAGACCGGCTGCGAGAAAGCCGTGCAGGCGACGGCCTACCGCGACTGGGCCCAGCGCGCCAACCAGGTGGTCGACTACCAAAACGGTGCTGCCTTTGAAAAGCGGCTGCGCCAGGACAGCCAGCAAAAGGCAGCCACCCTCCAACGCCTGGGCCTGTGATCGTGCACGCCCGGTTTTCCTCTTTCGCCCCCCGCACCCTAAGCACCCTAAGCACCTTACGCACCCCATGAAACCCGTTCTTCACATCATCATTTGCAGCACCCGCCCCAGCCGCGTCGGCCCCGCGATAGCGCAATGGACGCAGCAAGCTGCCCTGTCCAACGACCAGTTCGATGCACAGGTGGTGGACCTGGAGTCCTTCAATCTGCCGGTTTTCGATGAGCCCGAACACCCGCGCCTGCAAAAATACCAGCATGCCCACACCAAGGCCTGGAGCGCCAGCGTCCAGGCGGCTGATGCCTTTGTGTTCGTGCTGCCCGAGTACAACTTCGGCCCACCCTCGGCACTGCTCAATGCCATGAATTACTTGGTGCGCGAATGGCAGTACAAGCCGGCCGCTTTTGTGAGCTACGGCGGCATGTCGGGCGGCCTGCGGGCGGTGCAGGTCACCAAGCAGCTGCTGACCACACTGAAGATCATGCCCATGCTCGAAGCCGTGGCCATTCCCAACGTGGGCCAGCACCTCGATGCGCAAAAAACCTTTGTGCCCAACGATCTGCACACCAGTTCGGCAACGGCCATGTTCGATGAGCTGTACCGCTGGACGCAGGCCATGAAGCCGCTGCGCGCGCCCGCCTGAGCGCAACCCGCCGGCCGCGCATCACCCCACGGGCGCCCCGAACAGCGCGCCCACGCCCGCCGTGATGGCCATGGCCAGCGCGCCCCAGAAGGTGACGCGCCAGGCGCCCACCAGCACGCCCGCGCCGCCCGTGCGCGCGGCAACGCCCCCCAGCACCGCCAGAAACACCAGCGCGGTGCCGGCCACCCAATACAGCAAGCTGCTGGCGGGCGCGAGGGCTGCCACAACCAGGGGCAAGGCGGCGCCCGCAGCAAAGGCGGCGGCCGAGGTGAGCGCGGCCTGCACCGGGCGCGCCGCCATGGCGCTGGAGATTTCGAGCTCATCGCGCGCATGGGCACCCAGCGCGTCATGCGCCATGAGCTGCTGGGCCACCTGCTGCGCCAGCGCAGCTTCCAGCCCCCGGCTCTCGTAGATAGCGGCCAACTCGCGCGCCTCGGCGACGGGGTCGGCGGCGAGCTCGCGGCGCTCGCGGTCGAGGTCGGCCTTTTCAGTGTCGGCCTGCGAGTGCACCGACACATATTCGCCCGCCGCCATCGACATGGCCCCTGCCACCAGCCCGGCCACCGCCGTCATCAGGATGGTGGACGGGCTGGCCTGCGCCGCCGCCACACCCACCACCAGGCTGGCGGTGGAGACGATGCCGTCGTTGGCCCCCAGCACGGCGGCGCGCAGCCAGCCAATGCGATCGGTGCGGTGGCGCTCAAGGTGCAGGCGGCGTGTGGCGGAGGTCATGGGAGTGTCTTTGTGCAAATGGCGAAGAGGCTGGCAGGGTATGGGGCAAAGCGGCGCGGAGTCAACCATCCGCATTCATGATGCCCCTCTCGCCTTTGGAGATGCCTGGGCCACCGGGCGCATCTGCCCTGCGGCTTACCATGGAGCGCCCGCACCATGGACCACGCCCGCCTCCGGTAAACTCCTGATTTCATAGCTGACAGCGCTTGTTTCGCTTGCTCTACAGGCCAATTTCGACCCCACAACCCATGTCTGCGCCCTTGCCCTTACCCGATGCCCCCGAAGCGCGGCCCCAGCCGCGCAACCCGGCCGACCTGTTCTGGTCGTTCACCTGGCTGGCCCTGCAGGGCTTTGGCGGCGTGCTGGCCGTGGTGCAGCGCGAGCTGGTGGAGAAAAAACGCTG
>NZ_JAQUAL010000106.1:0-11183 GCF_028687295.1 Simplicispira sp. | reverse complement strand
GGGGCAAAAATGATCTGGCCCACGTTCTTGAACTGGAAAGCCACCGAGCCCTCGGTGCCCATGTTGCCACCGTGCTTGCTGAAAGCATGGCGCACCTCGGCCACGGTGCGCACACGGTTGTCGGTCATGGTGTCCACGATGATGGCGGCGCCACCGATGCCGTAGCCCTCGTAGCGGATTTCCTCGTAGTTCACGCCCTCGGCATTGCCGGTGGCCTTGTCAATGTTGTATTTGACGCGGTCGGCGGGCATGTTGGCCGCCTTGGCCTTTTCTACCGCCAGGCGCAGGCGCGGGTTGGCGCCCAGGTCACCGCCACCGGCGCGCGCGGCCACGGTGATTTCGCGGATGATGCGCGTCCAGATTTTTCCGCGCTTTTCGTCCTGGCGACCCTTGCGGTGCTGAATGTTCGCCCATTTGCTGTGTCCGGCCATGGGAAGTCCTTTTACTTATCCTGATTTAATCTACGCCTCCGATTCTACTTTTCCGTACCCCCCGCCATGGCCGACTCCCTGCTGATTGCCAAGAACCCTTCCACCGAGTGCCACCTGCTGCCCGCACTGGCCAACCGCCATGGTCTGATTACGGGAGCGACTGGCACGGGCAAGACCGTCACGCTACAGACGCTGGCCGAGAGTTTTTCGCGCATTGGCGTGCCCGTATTCATGGCCGACGTGAAGGGCGACCTCACCGGCATCAGCCAGGCGGGCCATGTCAGCGACAAGATGGCGCACGCGCTGCACGAACGCGGCATTGCGCTGCCCACGCCGCTGGCCTGCCCCGTCACGCTGTGGGACGTATTTGGCGCACAAGGCCACCCGGTGCGCGCCACCATCTCTGACATGGGCCCGCTCTTGCTGGGACGCATGCTGAACCTGAACGAGACACAGCTGGGCGTGCTCAATCTGGTGTTCAAAATTGCCGACGACAACGGCATGCTGCTGCTGGACCTGAAAGACCTGCGCGCCATGCTCCAGTACGTGGGCGACAACGCCAAAGAGTTCACCACCGGCTACGGCAACGTCAGCGCCGCCAGCGTGGGCGCCATCCAGCGCGGGCTGCTGCAAATCGAGCAGCAAGGCGGCGACCAGTTCTTTGGCGAGCCCATGCTCAACATCCAGGACTTCATGCAGACCGATGCCGCAGGCCACGGCGTGGTCAACATCCTGGCCGCCGACAAGCTCATGAACTCGCCGCGCCTGTACGCCACCTTTTTGCTGTGGATGCTGTCCGAGCTGTTTGAGCAGCTGCCCGAGATTGGCGACCCTGAAAAGCCCAAACTGGTGTTCTTCTTCGACGAGGCCCATCTGCTGTTCAACGAAGCGCCCAAGGTGCTGATCGAGCGCATCGAACTGGTTGTGCGGCTGGTGCGTTCCAAGGGCGTGGGCGTGTATTTCGTCACGCAAAACCCGCTGGACATCCCCGACAGCGTGCTGGCCCAGCTGGGCAACCGCGTGCAGCACGCGCTGCGGGCGTTTACCCCGCGCGACCAGAAAGCCGTCAAGGCCACGGCCACCACCATGCGGCAAAAGCCGGGCCTCGACATCGAAACCGCCATCACCGAGCTGGCCGTGGGCGAGGCGCTGGTGAGCTTTCTGGATGCCAAGGGCCGCCCCGGCGTGACCGAGCGCGTGTATGTGCTGCCCCCTGGCAGCCAGATTGGCCCCATCGATGCCGCCCAACGCCAGGCGCTGCGCGCCAGTTCGCTGGTGGCCGGTGTGTATGAGCAGGTGGTGGACCGCGAATCGGCCTACGAAATCCTGAAAAACCGCTCTGCCAACGCCCCCGAGGGCAACGGCAAAAACGGCACCGCGCCCGGCCAAGCGGCCGACGAGGGCCTGATGGGCGGGCTCAAAGACATGCTGTTTGGCAGCACTGGCCCCCGTGGCGGCCAGCGCGATGGCCTGGCCCAGACCATGGCCAAATCGGCCGTGCGCACCATGGGCACCACGCTGGGACGCGAGATTTTGCGCGGCGTATTGGGCAGTCTGCTGGGCGGGCGCCGACGCTGAAGGCGGCGCCCTGCCCCGCTGCACCGGCGGGGCGCAAGCGCCACGAAAGCTCCTTTTTTGATAGCTGCTGGCGCTTGATTAGCGGGGCCTGAAGGCACTTTTGGCTTTCAAAACACTGCCCCGCATCAAACTGGCTGGTTACGGGTTAAAAAGATTCTATTTTGATAGCTGCTTGCGCTTGACTGGTGCGGTCTGAAGGCACTTTTTACCTTCAATAACCGCCCTGCATCACACCGGGCCTTGGGCTGGCAGCCCCAGCCTGCGCGCCAACCGCACCAGGTTGGCGCGGTGCAAACCCAGCGCGCGCGCCGCTGCGGCCCAGTTGCCGTGGTGCAGTGCCAACGCACTGGCAATGCGCTGGCGCTGGTGTGACTCGGTGGAGCTGCGCAAGTCCTCGGCCACCAGCGCTGCGGCCTGCGCCAGGGCACCGCCGTCTGGCGCCGCTGCGGCAGGCCCCGGCGCGATGCCCACCGGGCGCGTGGGCAAGTCGAAATGCGCAGCGGTCAAACTGAGGATGCGCGGGCGCGTGGCCAAACCGGCCAGCGCTTTGAGTGCGCTGCGGCCCACCAGGTGCTCCAGCTCGCGCACATTGCCGGGCCAGTCGTGGGCCAGCAGCGCAGCGCGCGCGCTGGCGTCCAGCCGCACACTGCCCAGCCCCAGGCGCGAACGGTTTTGCTCCAGAAAATGCCCGGCCAGCAGCAGCACATCCTGGCCACGCTCGCGCAGCGGTGGCACCACCAGCGGATAGACGCTGAGGCGGTGGTACAAATCCGCCCGAAAGCGCCCGGCCCGCACCTCCTGCGCCAGCTCGCGGTTGGTGGCGGCTATCACCCGCACATCCACCTGGTGCTCGCGGTCGGAGCCCAGGCGCTGCAACTGCCCGCCCTGCAACACGCGCAGCAACTTGGCCTGCACGGCCAGCGGCAACTCGCCCACCTCGTCCAAAAACAGCGTGCCGCCATCGGCCAGCTCAAACTTGCCGCGCCGCTCGGCCACCGCACCCGAGAAGGCGCCGCGCACATGGCCAAACAGCTCGCTCTCGACCAGCGTTTCGGGCAGGGCTGCGCAGTTCAGGCTCACCAGCGGGCGCGCCGCGCGCGGTGATGCTGCATGCAGCGCCTGCGCCACCAGCTCTTTGCCGACGCCGGTTTCGCCCGTGACCAGCACCGTCAGCGCACTGTCGCCCACGCTGGCTATTTCTTGCAGCAACTGCTGGTGTGCGGTGCTCTGGCCCATCAGCACGGGCGGCGCGGCGGTTTGCGCTGCCAGGGCGCGGTAGCTGTCGGCGCGCTGGCGTTCATCCTCGGCGCGCAGCGCCAGCCCCTGCATGCGCTGCACCACACTGACGGTGGCGCCCGCCAGGCTGGCAAAGGCCTGCACATCGGCCAAGTCCACCGCCGACAAGCGCTCTTTGCCCAGCGCATCCAGCGTGAGCAGGCCCCAGGGCTTCTCACCCACTTGCACCACGCAGCCCATGCAGTCGTGTACCTCCAGGTGGCCATGTACGCCTTCCACCAGCCCGTCGTAGGGATCGGGCAGCGGGCTGTCGGCGGCAATGCGCAGGGGGCCACCCGCGGCCAGCAGCAGGCCCAGGCGCGGGTGCTCCTGCACCCGAAAGCGCCGGCCCAACGTGTCGCGGCTCAGGCCACGGGTGGCCAGCGGCACCAGCACATCGCCCTCCAGCCGCAGCAAGGCCACAGCATCACAGGGCAACAGGGCCTGCATGGCCTGGAGCAGGCGGCGGTAGCGCTCGCCATCGGGCAGCTCGCGCGCCAGATCGTCCAGCAATGGCACCAAGGCTTGCAATATCGGATTGGCAGTCAATGTGATGCTTTTGAGAGTCTTTTTGACTACTTTAACAAAGTATCTTTTTGACTGTATTCAGAATGGAAACCTTGCAAGCCATTGATTTATATCAAGCATTGATCTGGCACGCATCTTGATGAAAGCATGGGCAGAACATGCGCCCCACCTCGCACGCAGCGGGGGGCGGCACTGCTCTCTTTTCAACCACCGGAGACCGATCCCATGCTGAGCCCTGAACACCGCGCCATCGTCCAAGCCACCGTCCCCCTGCTGGAGACAGGCGGCGAAGCACTGACCACGCACTTCTACAAAATCATGCTGTCCGAGTACCCGGAAGTGCGCCCCTTCTTCAACCAGGCCCACCAGGCCAATGGCGACCAGCCGCGCGCACTGGCCAACAGCGTGCTGATGTACGCGCGCAACATCGAGCGGCTCGAAGCCCTGGGCCCGCTGGTGTCACAAATCGTCCACAAGCATGTGTCGCTGCAAATCCAGCCCGAGCAATACCCCATCGTGGGCAGCTGCCTGCTGCGCGCCATCCGGGAAGTGCTGGGCGCCGAGATTGCCACCGACGCCGTGATTGCCGCCTGGGCCGCCGCCTACCAGCAGCTGGCCGATATCCTGATCGGCGCCGAAGAAAAGGTGTATGCCGACACCGCCGCCGCACCCGGTGGCTGGCGCGGTGCGCGGGCCTTCCGGGTAGCGCGCAAAGAGGCCGAAAGCGCTGAAATCACCTCGTTCTATCTGGAGCCGCAAGACGGCGGCGCGGTGCCCGGCTTTGTGCCCGGCCAGTACATCGGCCTGCGCCTGGTGGTGGATGGCCAGGAAATCCGCCGCAACTACTCGCTGTCGGCAGCGCCCAACGGGCAGTTTTTGCGTATCAGCGTCAAACGCGAGCCCGGCGGCGTGGCTTCGGGCTACCTGCACGAACAAGTGCAAGTGGGCGATGCGCTGGACGTGTTCCCGCCCGCTGGCGATTTTGTGCTGGCCGAAGGCAGCAAGCCAGTGGTGCTGATCAGCGGCGGTGTGGGCATTACCCCCACGCTGGCCATGCTGGATGCGGCCCTGGCCAGCCAGCGGCCCGTGCATTTCATCCACTTTGCGCGCAACCGCGCAGTGCATGCCTTCCGCGACGTGGTGGACGCGCACCAATCCCGCCATGCCCAGTTGCAGCGCTTTTATGTTTATGACGAGCACGCCGCCAACACCGACGCCCCCCACGCCACCGGCCTGCTCAGCAACGAGCAACTGGCGCAGTGGCTGCCCCCATCGCGCGATGTGGATGCGTATTTTCTCGGCCCCAAGCCCTTCATGCGGCGCGTGAAACAGCAGCTGCGTGAACTGGGCGTACCCGAGGCACAGACGCGCTACGAGTTCTTCGGCCCCGCCGCCGCGCTGGAGTAAAGCGGCCAGCGGCGCAGCCCCCCCCCCAAAAACCCCACCGGCAGCGGGCACAGACAGGGCTGCGCCATTTCAAAAAGCATAGCTGAAAGCGCACACAGGACAAGCGCTGGCAGGCGATTCTTTGCATGATAATCAGTGCCACCCATGATGCAGCCACGCCGTGGTGCGCTGCCATGTATTGAGTGCCATCAAGGATGCCGCCATGACCCCACCTGCCCTGCCCCCGCCCGTACCGGAAGACGTCATCCAGGCTGCTCTGCGCCTGCAAGGCCCGGCGCACCGCACGCCCGTGCTGCGCTCGGGCACTGCCGACCGGCTGCTGCACGCGCACCTGTTCTTCAAATGCGAGAACCTGCAACGCGCAGGCTCGTTCAAGTTTCGTGGCGCTTTCAACACCCTGTCCCAATTCACGCCAGAGCAGCGCCGCCACGGCGTGCTGGCTTTTTCAGCAGGCAACCACGCCCAGGCCATTGCACTGGCCGCGCGCCTGCTGGACATGCCCGCGCTGATCGTCATGCCCGAAGATGCGCCCGCATCCAAAATGGCCGCCACGCGCGAATACGGCGCCCAGGTCGTCACCTACAACCGCTACACCGAAGACCGCGAGGCCATCAGCCAGCGCATTGCCCAAGAGCGCGGCATGACGCTGGTAGGCCCCTCCGAGCACCCGCACGTCATTGCAGGCCAGGGCACGGCGGCGCTGGAACTGTTTGAAGAGGTGCCCCGGCTGGACTACCTGTTCGTGGGCGTGGGTGGCGGCGGCCTGATGGCGGGCAGCCTGCTGGCAGCGCAGGCACGCGCGCCCCAGTGCCAGGTGGTGGGCGTGGAGCCCGAAGCCGCCAACGACGCACAGCAATCGCTGCGCAGCGGCCACATCGTGCGCATTGCCACGCCACGCACCATTGCCGACGGCGCCCAGGCGCAAAGCCTGGGGCCGCTGGTGTTTGACATCGTGCGCCGCCAGGGCCACGACATCACGACCACCAGCGACCTGCACCTGATGCAGGCGATGCGCTTTTTTGCCGAGCGCATGAAAATCGTCGTCGAACCCACGGGCGCGCTGGCTTTTGCAGGCGCGCAGCACGGCGGCGTGGATATCCGTGGCAAGCGCGTGGGCATTGTGATCAGTGGCGGCAACGTCGATCTGGCGCGTTACGCGCGCTTTCTGGCAGACTGAGCGCCCTTTTTTTTCGATCCTTTTTTCTGCCCCTCCCCATGAGCAACGTCCACGTCATCGATCACCCCCTGGTGCAGCACAAGCTCACCCTGATGCGCCGCAAAGACGCCAGCACCAACAGCTTTCGCCGCATGCTGGGCGAACTGTCCACCCTGATGGCCTACGAAGTCACGCGCGATATGCCGCTGCAAGACATCCAGGTCGAAACCCCGCTGGAGACCATGACCGGCAAGGTCATTGATGGCAAAAAGCTGGTGCTGGTGTCCATCCTGCGCGCCGGAAACGGCTTTCTGGACGGCATGCTCAACGTAGTGCCCGGTGCGCGCATTGGCCACATCGGCCTGTACCGCGACCCCGACACGCTGCAACCGGTGGAGTACTACTTCAAGATGCCCTCCGAGATGGCCGAGCGCGACATCATCGTGGTCGATCCCATGCTGGCCACCGGCAACTCAGCCGCTGCGGCCGTGGCGCGACTGAAGCAGCTGCAGCCCAAGTCGATCAAGTTCGTCTGCCTGCTGGCCGCCCCGGAAGGCGTAGCCACGCTGCAAAAAGCCCACCCCGACGTGCCCATCTACACCGCCGCTATCGACCGCGAGCTGAACGACCACGGCTACATCCTGCCCGGCCTGGGCGATGCAGGCGACCGGATTTTTGGCACCAAATAAGGCCCTAGCGCCCGCTGGATAAGCGCGAGCAGCTCTTTATTTAATAGCAAAATGGGGCATCACCTGCCCCAGCTCACGCCCCGGCCACGGGCGTACACAGCTCGACCAAGACGCCGTTCAGATCGGCCACATAGGCCACGGTCTGGCCCCATGGCATTTTCTCGGGCGCCTGCACCAGGCGCGCGCCTGCGGCCACCGCCCGCTGCACGGCAGTTGGCACATCGGCGGTGGTGAAGGCAATTTCAAAACTCGGTGCGCTGGCCGAAGCACGCTGGGGGTTCTTGCCCAACTCGGTCATCAGCCGCAGCGATGAGAAAGCCAGGGCCGTGGCACCCGTCTCCAGCTCGCCAAAATCACCCGCCTCGTGGATGAAACGGCGCTGAAAGCCAAAAGCAGCCTCATAAAAGGCAATGGTTTGGGTCACGTCTTCGACATAGAGAATGGTGTAGCCGAACTGCATGAAAACTCCTTGGTAAAAATTCCACCAGGATCGGGCGCCGACCGGCAGCGTCCGACCCCGTCAGGCGGGCGCCTGGGCCATGAATTCGACCCGGTTGCGCCCGTGTTCTTTGGCCTGGTACATGGCCTGGTCGGCGCGGCGCAGGGCAGCGTCTGATGAGTCGCCCCGCACGCACAGCGTCAGGCCAATGCTGACCGTGAGGGCAACGCTGCCTTGGTGCGTGGTGGCGGGCCGGGCAGCCACCGCAGCACGCAGGCGCTCGGCCACTGTGCGGGCGCCTGCCCCATCGGAGCCGGGCAGAAAAATGGCAAATTCCTCGCCCCCCAGGCGGCCCATCACATCTTGCTGGCGCAGGCACTGGGCACTGATTTGCACAAAATGGCGCAGCACCTCATCACCGCCCTGGTGCCCACAGGTGTCGTTGATTTTCTTGAAGTAATCCAGGTCAATCACCAGCACGGCCAGGCTGGCTTCTGTGCGCTGCGCCTGGTGGATGGCTTTGTCCAGCGACATCAAAAACGCCCGGCGGTTGAACACGCTGGTGAGCGGGTCGACTTCTGCCAGGTGGCGCAACTCGTTGGTGATGAACTCATTGGCCAGCATCAGGGTGCCAAAAGCCATGAACACCAGCGCCACAATGAATTCGAGCAGAACAAACTGGGACAGCAGCGCCACCAATTCCACATCCGTTGGCTGCACCGGGCCCAGTTTGAACAGCAAAGGCCGCAGCAACAAAAACACGCCATGCAAGCCTGCCACCAAGGCCACCAGATAGCGCATGGGCACTTGCTGGCGCTCGCCGGAGGCCAGCGTGCGCGCAGTCAACAAAAAGAAAATACCGTTGCCCAGGCCCGCCAGCACGAATCGCATTTGCAGATCAGGATGAACCACCGTGAAATACAGGTTCAGCCCGATCAGGGCCGCAATGAAAACGGTGGCATGGCGCAGCGACACCAGCCGCCTGCCCGTATGGGCAATGCAGCCCAACAGGTACAAACAGGCCCCCCACAGCATGGTGCCCTGGGTCAGCAACACGGACAGGGGCTCAGGCAAATGGTCGCGCACCAAAAAACTGAGGCAAGCTAAAAAACCCAGGCTATAAGAAAGCGTCCACAGCCGCAGGCCGGGAATCTGCTTGTTGAAATGCCACACGGCGCACAGCACCGTACTCACCAACGCCATCAAAACGGCGCTGAGGATAAAAAGCGTAGGGCTGTGCATGGAAAACATTCATCAGGCCAAGGCAGGGGCCCGCAAACTGGCCCAACCCCAGCTGCTGGCAAATGAATCAGCCAGCCAGGCCGACAAACACGTTCTGCACATCGTCGTTGGCATCGATGGCACCCAAAAAGGCTTCCACTTCTTCCAGCGCTTCAGGGCTCAGGCTGGCTGGGTCAATGGGGTTCTTGGCCTTGTAGCCCAGCTTGGCCGACAGCACCGTGAAGCCCTGCGCAGGCAGCGCGCGGCTGACCAGATCGAGGTCGGCGGGGTCGGTGATGAACAGGGTCTGGCCTTCTTCTTCGCCCGGCTCAAAATCTTGCGCACCGGCCTCGATGGCGGCCAGTTCGGGGTCAGCGCCTGCGCTGGCGGGTTCGGCCTCGATCATGCCCACGTGGTCAAAGTCCCAGGCAACGGGGCTGAGCTGGCCTTTGCGAAACAGCACGCGCATTTCGGGGGCGGTGCGGTTGACGTTGTCGGTCAGGCATTCGACCATCACCGGCACCTGGTGCGGGGCAAAGCCTTCGTAAATCACATGCTCGAAACTGGCAGCCTCCACACCGATGCCGGCGCCTTTTTTGATGGCCCGCTCCAGCGTGTCTTTGGGCATGGACACCTTGCGTGCCTGCTCCAGCACCAGGCGCAGCTTGGAGTTGCCCGCCGGGTCAGCGCCGCCGCGTGCGGCCACCATGATTTCCTTGGCCAACTTGCCAAACAACTTTCCTCTGGCATCTGCAACCTGTGCTTTGCCTTTTGCTTTCCACTGCGCGCCCATGTTCTCTGTCTTTCCAGGTGTGGTACCGCCCCTGGCCCTTGGATAGCCGGGGCGGCTGGTGGCATACGCACTGCTGACAAAGAGGGCGTATGCCGCAAGGCCGGGAGATTACCACTGGCATGTGCAGGTCAAAGCCAATGCAACCGCCCGTTTTACCCGCCACTACCGGGCACTGCTGCCATCGGCGACCGGGCACCACCTGGCGCCAAACGCCCCCAGCGCATGCCACCATCGCAGGGTTGCCAAAATCTATTCAAGGAAGAAGCCATGCTCAACACCCTGTGGCTGGGGTTTTTCATCACCGCCGCCCTCGCCGCCTGCAGCCAGTGGCTGCTGGGCGACAACGCACAGATTTTTGCCGCCATGGTCGAGGCGCTGTTTGCCATGGCCAAGCTCTCGGTCGAGGTCATGGTGCTGCTGTTTGGCACGCTCACGCTGTGGCTGGGGTTTTTGCGCATCGCAGAAAAAGCCGGCATCGTCGATGCGCTGGCGCACTGGCTGGCGCCGCTGTTTGCCCGGCTCATGCCCGAGGTGCCGCGCGGCCACCCCGCGCTGGGCCTGATGACACTGAACTTTGCCGCCAACGCCCTGGGCCTGGACAACGCGGCCACACCCATGGGCCTGAAAGCCATGCACGCGCTGCAAACGCTCAACCCCCGGCCCGACACCGCCACCAATGCGCAAATTTTGTTTCTGGTGCTGAACGCTTCGTCGCTCACGCTGCTGCCCGTCACCATCTTCATGTACCGCATGCAGCAGGGCGCAAGCGACCCGACGCTGGTGTTCTTGCCGATTTTGCTCGCCACTTCGGCATCGACGCTCGTGGGGCTGTTGAGCGTGGCCGCTGTGCAGCGCCTGCCCCTGTTCAGCCCGGTGGTGCTGGCCTATTTGCTGCCGGTGGCGCTGCTGCTGGCGGGCTTTATGGCGCTGCTGACCACGCTGAGCGCAGCGGCGCTGGCGCAGTTGTCGTCCCTGCTGGGCAACCTGACGCTGTTTGCGCTGGTGCTGCTGTTTGTCTGCGTGGGCGCCTGGCGCAAGGTGGCTGTCTATGAGGCGTTTATCGAGGGCGCCAAAGAGGGCTTTGACGTGGCCCGTGGCCTGCTGCCCTATCTGGTGGCCATGCTGTGCGCGGTGGGGGTGTTTCGGGCCTCGGGGGCGCTGGGCTATGTGCTGGACGCCATCCGCTGGGGCGTGGAGCTGCTGGGGCTGGATGCCCGCTTTGTTGAGGCGCTGCCCACCGCCTTGGTCAAGCCGTTTTCGGGCAGCGCCGCGCGCGCCATGTTGATCGAAACCATGCAGACCCAGGGCGTGGACAGCTTTGCCGCCCTGGCCGCCGCCACCGTGCAGGGCAGCACCGAAACCACGTTTTACGTGCTGGCCGTGTACTTTGGCGCCGTGGGCATACAGCGCGCGCGCCACGCCGTGGCCTGCGCTCTGCTGGCCGAACTGGCCGGTGTGGTGGCAGCGATTGCCGTGTGCTATCAATTTTTTGGCTAAAAATACAAGTCAAATCGGCCTCTATCGCCCGTACAGTGGGCGCTACCAGCTATCAATTTAGTAGTTAAAACGCTGCAAATCCGTGCGGCACAGCCCCTGGCGCCGCTGCCTGATCCACAAAAAAACCGCTGGCGGGAACCAACCCTGCCAGCGGTGTGACTGCACAGGC
>NZ_JAQUAL010000233.1:0-2791 GCF_028687295.1 Simplicispira sp. | reverse complement strand
GCCAGCCGCTGGCCATACACGGCGTGGGCATTGCCCGCCACGGCCCAGCCCGCAGGCACCTGTACGGCCTCGGGGGCGCACAGGCCAAAGTCATCGTCGCCTTGCCAAATGCCGTCGTGCCATTGGTAGCGGGCGCTGTAGACCTCGTCCATGCGCGCGTCCAGCGTGGCCAGCACCTGGGTGCAGCCGTGCTGGTGGCGCGCTTCTTCGGCCACGGCGGCCAGGGTGTCGATGGGCAGCACCGCAATGGCCTGCCCGCTGTGGGCGCCAAAGGCCATGCCCTGGGCCACCGCGCAGGCGGTGCGCAATCCGGTAAACGACCCCGGCCCGCGTCCGAAGGCGATGGCATCGAGCTGGGCAAAGTCCAGCCCCGCCTCGGCCAGCAGGCGCAGCGCGGTCGGAATCAGCGTGGCCGAGGCCTGCGCCCCGCCGGGGCCGCTGTGTGCCCACACGGTGTCGGCATCGCCACGCGCTACGGCGATCGAAAGGGTGTCGGTACTGGTGTCAAAAGCAAGCAAATTCATGGTGCAGTGCGCTCTTTAGGCGTTGGTCTGGCCGCTGGCGGCGGTGGGCGTGGGCGGCGTGGTGCTGCGGCGGCTGCCCAGCACGCCAAAAAAGATGCCCAGGGTCACCAGCAGCAGGCCCGCGCCCAAATTCCAGTGCAGCGGCTCGCCCAGCAGCCACACTGCGCCGATGGCCGACAGGCCGGGCACCAGCGCCGTGATCATGGTCGAGCGCACGGGGCCATAGTGCTGGATCATGCGCGTGAAGGTGATGCCCGAGATGACCACCGAGCCCACGCCCTGGAACACCATCTGGAACAAGATTTCGCTCCAGGGCGCCTGAGCGAGCTGGCTGCCCGCCAGCTGCAACGCGGCCAGCAGCGCATACATGGGCACATACACCGTGCAAGCCAGCGCGGTGATGGCGATGGTGGCATGCACGGCACCCACGCCGTGGCGCCGCGCCAGCACGCTGTAGGTGGCCCAGCAGCTGGCCGCGCCCATGAAGAGCAGATCGCCCTTCCAGACATCGCCGCCGTCAAACGCTGCCAGCAGGCTGCGCCCGCCCACCAGCACATCGCCCGCCACGATCAGCGCCAGCCCGGTGGCGCGCGCGGGCGTGATGCGCTCGGCCAGCAGCAGGGCGGCCAGCAGCGCTGTCCACAGCGGCAGGCTGCCCGGCATCAGCACCGAGGCGTGGGTGGCCGGGGCGTAAAAAAAGCCCGAATACGCCAGCAAGGCATAGACCACGCCGCCAAACAGGCCCAGCTGCACCGTGGTGCGCAGCGGCAGCGGCGACAGCCCCGCCAGGCTGGACGTGGCCACCGTGCCCGCCGGTGCGGCGGTGCGGTGGCGCACGATCCACCAGCCCCAGGGCAGCAGCACCAGGCTGGCACCCACGATGCGCAAAAAAGCGATATCGAAGGGCGTCAGCGTGCGCTGGGCCGATGCCCGGGCAATGACGATAAAAGCAGTCCAGATGGTGACGGTGACCAGGGCCGCAACAAGGCCCTGGGCCCGGGGAGAAAAACGCATGGCCGCGATTATCCGCGCGCCTTGCCAGACTGCAGCGGGCCGGGGTTTGTGCGGCGGGCGCGCCCTACACTTGCCGCCATGTGCTCTTCTTTGTGTTCTTTGCCAGCGGCTTTGCCCCGCTGGCGCGCTTTGCTGTGGGGCGCTGCCGCTGTGTGCGCGCTGCCCGCTGCGCTGGCGCAAACCCCGCGCGTGCCCGCCGTACCCGCCGTACCCGCCACTGCGCCGCTGGCGGCATCGCCTGCTGCCAAGGCCTTGTCGGCCCCGGCCTCTGCACTGGCGCTTGCGCCCGCAGCCACGCCTTCAGGCGCCGCCACGCGAGCGCTGCCCCCCGCCGTGCAGGCCGCGCTGGCACGGGCGCAGTTGCCGCTGGATGCGCTGTCGGTGCTGGTGGTCGATGCCCAAGGTGGCGCCGCCCCGCGCCTGACCCACCGCGCCCAGGTACCCATGAACCCGGCCTCGGTGATGAAGCTGGTCACCACCTTTGCCGCGCTGGACGTGCTGGGGCCCGCCTATGTCTGGAACACGCCGGTCTATATCGACGGCACCGTGCAGGACGGCAGCCTGCGCGGCAACGTGTATGTGCGCGGCCAGGGCGACCCCAAGCTGGTCATGGAGCGCCTGTGGCTGCTGTTGCGGCGCCTGCAAGGCCAGGGCATCCAGGTGATCGTGGGCGACATCGTGCTTGACCGCAGCGCCTTTGCCCTGCCCGCCCACGACCCGGCGCAGTTCGACGGCGAGCCCCTGCGCCCCTACAACGCCGCCCCCGACGCCCTGCTGCTGAACTTCAAGGCCGTGGCCATGGGCTTTGTGCCCGATGCCCAGGCGGGCACGGCGCGCGTGCAGTTCGATCCGCCCCTGGCCGGGGTGCAGACGCAAACGCGCGTGCCGCTGGCGCCGCCGGGCACGGCCTGCGGTGACTGGCGCGCCAGCCTGCGCGCCGAACTGGCCGACCCCGCGCGCCTGGCCTTTTTGGGCGCGTACCCGGCCTCCTGTGGCGAACGCAGCTGGGCCGTGGCCTATGCCGACCCCGGCGCCTACGCGGCGCGCGCCATCGAGGGCCTGTGGCGCGAGCTGGGCGGCAAGCTCACCGGCAGCGTGCGCTATGGGCCGGTGCCCGCCGCCTTGCAACCGGCCTTCAGCATGGCCTCGCCGCCGCTGGCCGAGGTGGTGCGCGACATCAACAAATACAGCAACAACGTCATGGCGCAGCAGCTGTTTCTGACACTGGCGCTGAACGCCCACGGCACCGCCAC
>NZ_JAQUAL010000105.1:0-11221 GCF_028687295.1 Simplicispira sp. | reverse complement strand
CCAGCAAAAATCGCTGTACCGCAACATCCTGGTGCGCGAAGGCGAGGGCTACCGCTGCATGCAGTTTGGCCGTTTTCAGGCGCGCCAGACCTGCATCCAGATCGGCCAGCCGCACCGGCTGGTGCTCAACTACACGCGGGGACTGTTCACGGCGCTGTACCTGGCGCCGCAGCCGCCGCGCCGGGTGCTGGTTCTGGGCCTGGGCGGTGGCGTGATGCCGATGGCGTTGCGCGCCGTCGATGCCAATATGCACATCGACACCGTGGAGCTCGACCCCGCCGTGCTGGCCGTGGCGCGCTCGCATTTTGGCTACCGCGAAGACGCACGCCTGCGCAGCCATGTCGATGACGCGCGGGTGTTTGTGCGCAAGCAGCGCCGCGCCGCCGCCGTGTACGACCTGGTGCTGATCGACGCCTTTGACCGCGACTACATCCCCGAGCACCTGCTGACGCGCGAGTTTCTGCGGGAAGTCCAATCCCTGCTGGCCCCGCAGGGCGTGCTAGCGGCCAACACCTTTGCCGCCGGTACGCTGGCCCAGCATGAGGCCGCCACCTACCAGGCGGTGTTTGGCCAGCTCTACAACGTGGACATGCAGGGCGGCAACCGCATCATGCTGGCGCGCCGAGATGGCCTGCCGCCGCTGCCCGAGGTGCAAAAAAATGCGGCGCTGTGGGACGAGCGGCTGGCCCTGCTGGGCTTGTCATCGCGCGATTTGCTGCCGCGTTTTGCACCGCAGCCCAGCGCAACCGGCGTGCGGGTGCTGACCGACCAGTACTCCCCATCCAACCTGTTGCTGCGCTAGAGCAGGGCGCTTGCGGCAGAAAAGCCCGCACCGGGCCACGCGCGGCGCCCCGGAGATAGCGCCATATCGCTGCACGATGGCATGGGTTGGCGCATGGCCCGCCGGGGTGTTTTGATCGGCTGGCAAAAGCACGGCATCTGCTGGCAAAAGGCCAAAATAGCTTTCATAAAAGTGGCGCAATTTGTCACCTTTCGGCGATAAAAGTCCTTTATTTATCACGCAAAATCCGGTTTTTATGCCAACGCCACTGCCCACCATGTGGCGTGATTTGTGACCTGCGGGCCAGCGCCTTTGGGGCGCCACCGTGACCCGCCACCTTGAAAGAAAGACCCCCTCCATGCCCGCACCCGTTACCACGCCCGATGCCGCCACGACCCACACCGTGCAATGGCACCACACCCCGGCGGCACCCGCTGCACAGCCCGGCCCCTGGTCGGTGCAGGCCATCCAGGCGTTGCTGGACAAGCCTTTGCTCGACCTGCTGTTTGAGGCGCAAACCGTTCACCGCCAGCACTGGCCCGCAGGCGACATCGAGCTGGCCACACTGCTGTCGGTCAAAACCGGCGGCTGCCCGGAAAACTGCGGCTATTGCCCCCAGTCGGCAGAGTTTGATACCGGCGTGCAGGCCGACAAACTGATGGCGGTGAACGAGGTGGTGCGCGCCGCGCAGGCCGCCAAAAACGCTGGCGCCACGCGCTTTTGTATGGGCGCCGCCTGGCGTGCGCCCAAAGACCGCGATATTGAAAAGATGTCGGAGCTGGTGTCTGCCGTCAAAGGGCTGGGCCTGCAAACCTGCGCCACGCTGGGCATGTTGCAAGCACACCAGGCGCAGGCGCTCAAGGAATCAGGGCTGGATTACTACAACCACAACCTCGACACCGCGCCAGAGTACTACCAGGACGTGGTCAGCACCCGCGCCTACCAGGATCGGCTGGACACTTTGCAGTATGTGCGCGCGGCAGGCATCAGCGTGTGCTGCGGCGGCATTGTGGGCATGGGCGAGGCGCCCGTGCACCGCGCCGGGCTGATTGCGCAGCTGGCCAACCTCAACCCCTACCCGGAATCGGTGCCCATCAACAGCCTGGTGCGCGTGCCCGGAACGCCGCTGGCCGACAGTGCGCCCATTGATCCGTTTGATTTTGTGCGCGTGATTGCCGTGGCCCGCATCACCATGCCCACGGCGCGGGTGCGCTTGTCAGCCGGGCGCCAGCAAATGGGCGAAGCCGTGCAGGCGCTGTGCTTCATGGCCGGGGCCAACTCGATTTTTTACGGTGACAAGCTGCTCGTCACCGGCAACCCCGACGTGCAAGCGGATGTGCAATTGCTGCACAAACTGGGGTTGCAGGGGCACCAGATAAGTGCTATGGATTAAATAGCTGATAGCGCTCACCAAGTAAGGGTTTGAGGCCTATTTGGCTTCAAATTTCAGGGTTTGGGCTTGGACGGGTTCAGCGGGCAGGTGTTCACACCCAGCAGCGTATAGGCCGGGCAAAACCGGAAAAGCCCGGTCGCTAAAGGAATGGCGCCCAGCCACCCCCACCAGCCCACCGTGCCGGTGGCGGCCAAGGCCATCAACACCAAACCCACCACGATGCGCAGCACCCGGTCTATGGTTCCTACATTGGCTTTCATCATTGTTCTCCTTGAAAAAAAGGGCAGGCGCGGTTACTCAAAAGAAGGCAGTTCGGGCCGTGCCACGGGCTTGCCCGCAACGGCCCAGGCGTCAAATCCGCCCGCAATGGAGCGCACGTTCAGGTAGCCCATGTCTTGCATGGCGCAGGCCGCCAAGGCAGCGCGGCCACTGGTTTTGCAATACAGCACCACTTTCAGGTCACGCGCTTGCAGCGCCGGGTCGGCGCTGAGCTTGAACTCCAGCAGGCCGCGTGGCACCAGCACAGCGCCGGGCAGGTGGCCTGCCGCAAATTCGTCAGCCTCGCGCACGTCCAGCAGCACATCGGCATCAAGGATGGCTTGCTCAGCCTGTTCCACAGAGACTTCCTGGATGCGCGCCTTGGCAGTGGCGACTAGATCGTGGGCATTTTTCATGGATGATTTCCTGGGTAGATGAAGGTTCTGCATCGGCAGAGCAGGCCGCATCAGCAGCCGGGCTGTACGCCCAATTTGCGCAAGATGGTTTCCATCAGGCACCAGCGGGTGAGGGCGCTTTGCAGCAAATTGGCCCCGACAAACGCCGTGAACGCCAGCCACCACTGGCTGACAAACACCGGGCTGCCGGGCACCCCCAGCGCCAGAGACACAAGAATGAATATGCCAGCCATCAGCCGGACAATTTGCCAAGAGGTCATGGTGCGGTTTCTCCCCGATTGGAATGCATGAATGGATTTGTTCGCTTATTGTTTAACTAATCATCTAATTAGTCAATTGGCGTATCATAGATGGAATCCATCCGCGTCCATCCAGCCCGGACTGGCGGCCTATACGAGAATGCATGCCCCATGAAAAACTTACCTCCCGAGGCGCTGCAGCAGGTTGCAGCGTATTTCCAGGCGCTGGCCGAACCTACGCGGCTGCGCATTCTGAATTTTTTGCGCCAGGGCGAGCACAACGTGGGCGAACTGGCCCAGCTGTGCGGCTACACAGCGGCCAATATCTCGCGCCACTTGTCGCTGTTGAGCCAGCACGGCCTGGTGGCCCGCGAGAGCCGGGGCACCAGCGTGTACTACCGGATTTCCGATCCTTCCGTGTACGCACTGTGTGACTTGGTGTGCGACAACATCGCCCGGCAATTTGAACGTGCCGCGCAAAGCCAGCAGGCCCTGTTCAGCCGCGCCGCTGTCGTGAGCGACGCGGCCTGAAGTTACTCGTCCAGCAGGCGTGCACCCTGGTTCAGGATGACCGACTCGGCCCGGAAATAGCCCATCACCGTCGGAATGCTCTGGTGGCCGGTCAGCGCCATGGTGTCGGCCAGCGGCACGTTTTGCCGTCCGGCCTCGGTCACGAACCCCGAGCGCAAAGAGTGCGCTGAAAAATCCCCCTCGATGCCCGCCAGCGCGCAGCGCGCCTGCACGATGGTGCGCACCCCCGCACCGGACATGGCACCGCCCAGGTGCCCACCTTTCAGAATCCGCCGAAAAATCAGCCCCTCAGTGATGCCGCTGGCGTCGAGCCACGCCTGCAAAGCCGCACCCGCCTGACCGAGCACGGGTTTTTGGTTTTCCGGCTGGTCACGGCCTGATTGGTTGGTTTTGGAGTGGGCCAGGGTGTACACAAACTCGGCAGGCCCGATGCGCCGCAGCGATTGCAGGCTGGCGCTGGCCACTTCAGAACGCCGCCGCCCGCCACTGGCCCAGGCAAACAGCAGCAAGGCACGGTCGCGTTTGCCGCGCAAAGAGTCATCGCAGGTTTCCAGCAGGGCTTGCAGCGGGTCTTTGGTCAGGGCCGCCTTTTTGCGCGGCAAATCACCGCGTTTGGCGTAGGCCTTGCGTGTGCGCGAGAGCAGCTCGCGCACCTGGGCGTCGTGGCAGGGGTTGGGCACGGCCCGCATCTGGTGCGCTTTGGACATCACAGAAATCCGATGTACCAGCGTGGTGTGCGCCATCGGCCCGATCTTGCCTTTGTAGCCGCCAGCTACCAGCGCCTCATCTATCTCACGGGGCAGTTCGGATTGCAGACCCTTGGCCGTCATGCGCTGGGCGTGGTCCACCACAAATTGCAGCACGCACGCCACGGGCAATGGCAACTGGATTTGGCCACCGTAGCGCAGGCCGTACCACGCTGCCCAGTAGCGCAGCGCCGCCCGGTAGCTGGCCAGGGTGTTTTGCGATTCGCCTTCGCGCAGCAAATCCTGCATGGCGCTGCGCGTGACATCGTTCAGGGTGGACGGCTGCAAAGCCGTGGCTGGTGCAAGCAAAGACAGGTTCATGGGTATATGGCACTAGCTAAAATATTAAAAAATACATGTTACGTATGATGTATTACAAATATCAATAATAAAACACGATAACATTTTATTATCGTATTCTAATTTCAATCTATGCCAAACCATCCCATGCAATCCAAACCCGCCCGTGGAATCCAGTACGAGGACGTTGCCCAGGCGGCCGACGCGCTGCTGCAAGACGGCCTGCGCCCCACCATTGAGCGCATTCGCCAGCGCATAGGCCGTGGCTCGCCCAACACCGTGGGGCCGATGCTGGAGCAATGGTTTTCTGGGTTGGGCCAGCGGCTGGGCGGCGCAGCACATCCGCCAGGCCAGACCGATACGCCCGCCGCCGTGCTGCAAGCGGCCAACGCGCTGTGGGCCACCGCCCTCCAGGAGTCGCTGGCGCAGGCACAAGACGCCTGCGCCGCCCAGCGTGCGGCACTGGCCGATGAGGCCGCGCAGCTGCAAGAAGCCAGTACCCGGCTGCAAGCCCAAGAGCTGGCCTGGACTGAGCGCTTGCGGGCCCTCGAAGGCGCCTTGCAAAAGGCCACAGAACAATGGCACGAGAGCCAGCAGCGCGGGCAATTGCTCCAGCACACGCTGGCGCAGCGCGAAGCCGATATTGCCCAGCAGCGCACAGCCCTGGCCGACAGCGCACAGCAATGCGCCGGGCTACAACAACGACTGGATCACATGCAAGCGCAGGCGCAACAAGAGCGCGCCGCGCTGGAAGAACGCTGGCGCAGCAGTGAGCGCCATTGGCTGGAGGAGCTGGATCGCGCGCGCCAGGAGATCAAAAAAACCGTGTTGATTGCGCAAGATGCCATCCGTAAGCAGCAAGCGCTGCAAGCCGAACTGGACGCCACGCGCGCCGCACACCATGCCTTGGCCCTGGAGCACGCCAACCAGACCAGCGCCCTGCGCCAGGAACTGGCCAGCACGCAAATCCAAGCGGCACAGGCGCACACCTTACTGGCACAAATGCAAAACGCTGCGCTACAGCCCGCCAGCACAGCTACAGCCACGGCCAGACCCCACGCCATCAGCGCCGCACGCAGCATCCCGCTTGCCACCCGTATTCCACGCCGCAAACTGGGGAAAAATCGCTGACGGCACAATGGCAGCCATGAGATTCCTCCACACCATGCTGCGCGTTGGCAACCTTCAACGCTCGATTGATTTCTATACCCAAGTGCTGGGCATGCAACTGCTGCGCCAGTCCGAAAACCCCGAATACCAATACTCGCTGGCATTTTTGGGCTTTGAAGGTGGCAACCCCGCCCAGGCTGAAATTGAGCTGACCTACAACTGGGGCACCGAAACCTATGACCATGGCAACGCCTACGGCCACATCGCCCTGGGCGTGCCCGACGCCTACGCCGCCTGCGAAAAAATCAAGGCCGCCGGTGGCAACGTGACGCGCGAGGCGGGCCCCGTCAAAGGTGGCAGCACGGTGATTGCTTTTGTCACCGACCCTGATGGCTACAAAATTGAGCTGATCCAGCGCGCTGAAGGCGCCGGTGGCGCAGGCCTGCGCTGAACAAAAGAAAAGCGCCCTCGCCTACATTCCAGGCGTTGGGCGCTTGCATAGATTCAAAAAAGTGAGCTGCTTGCGCTTATCCTGCAACGCTTTCAGCTAGTTTTGGTGCTGAAAGCGTGATGTGCCAAGCGCTACACGCTCCTTTTTTGTGAGCATCAGATTTACTCCAGCACCACTTCCACGCGGCGAGCTTGCTCAGCAGGCCCGCCGAGTTGCGTTTCTTCGGGCTTTTTCAGCTCAATGCTGGCCTCGGCCACACCCAGCGCCAACAGCGCGTCGCGCACTGCCAGCGCGCGCTGTTTGGACAATTCGGCGTTCAGTTCAGCGCTGCCCGTAGCGTCATGAAAACCCGACACCAGCGCCTTTTTTCCAGCAGCCACGCCTTGCACTACGTCTGCCAACGCGTTGCTGGCGCCAGACGCCACATCGGCTTTACCAGACGCGAAATAGAACGTCACCACGCCGCCCTCCACGCGCACACTGGCCACATCCTCGGTGACGACTGCGACCTCGGCAACTGCTGCCTGCGCTGGCGCTGCTGCTGCGGGCTTCGGCGCGTGGGGAATTCCCCGTTTGTAGACCACTGTACCCACCACGATAGACACGACCAGCGCAATCAGTGCAAACAAAAAACCCAAGGCAAAACGTTGCTGGCTGTCGTCATCGGAACTGCTGAAAGACATATTGGAAACTCCGTAAATAATGGAATGGCGGATTGAGAAATCCCTGCAAATTCTAAAGTTTTGTATCAACGGCTTTGTCGTTTGCTCGGGTGCATGCCGTTCGCTGACCAGGAACCGATTGACTGCGCGGCCAGAAACAGCACATAGTGCGCATCGGGTCTTTTCATTACGACAGGGGTTTGAATCATGCGTACTTCTTCTGCTTTCTGGGGCCTTGTTGCTATAGCGTCACTGGCCGGTTGCGCTGCTTACTCAGCCGGGCCGACGGCCTTAGCCCAACTCCAGCCAACGCGCGCAAGTACCGTCACAGGCACAGTGCGTTTTGAACAATCTTCGAATGGTGTGGTGCATGTTTCTGGCGAGGTGCGCGGCCTCAAGCCGGGTGCCGAGCACGGGTTTCATATCCATGAAAAAGGCGATTGTTCCAGCGGCGATGGCCTGAGCGCAGGCGGGCATTTCAATCCATCCGGCAAGCCGCATGGCCACCATGGCATGGGCGAACACCACACTGGGGATTTACCCAGCCTGCGTGCCGATACCCACGGCGTTGCCACGTTCAGCTTTGAATCGCGCAACATTGCTGTTGGCAGCGGCATCAATGACGTGGTGGGACGCGGCCTGATTGTTCACCGCGATCCAGACGACTACACCACACAGCCCACAGGCAATGCAGGCCCTCGGCTGGCCTGTGCAGTGATCTCGCGCCAATAAAACAACACCTCACCTACCCTGCTGTGCCCTTGCCGTCGGCCTTGGTGATGATGGCAGGGGGCACAATGTGCGCTATGACCCGTCTCTCCTCCTCCATCGCCGACCTGCGTAAAAGCTACGAACGCGCAGAACTCCACGAAGACGCATCGCACGCTGACCCACTACAGCAGTTCGACCAATGGCTCAAAGAAGCCATCAATGCCCAAGTACCTGAGCCCAACGCCATGACCGTGGCCACCGTGGGCAGTGACCTGCGCCCGAGCACACGCGTGGTACTGATCAAGGGATACGATGCGCACGGCATCGTCTGGTACACCAATTACGCCAGCCGCAAAGGCCAGCAGCTGGCAGGCAACCCCTACGCTGCCCTGCAATTTCATTGGGTGGAACTGGAGCGTGTGGTGCGCATTGAAGGCACCGTAGAAAGAGTCAGCGATGCAGAAAGCGACGCGTATTTTCATAGCCGTCCGCTTGATTCACGCATTGGTGCTTGGGCCAGTCCACAAAGCCAGGTGATTTCTGGGCGTGGTGTGTTGGTAGCCAATGCGGCCAAATATGGTGCACAGTTTTTGTTGCAACCACCCCGCCCTGCACACTGGGGTGGTTTTCGCCTGCGGCCCGAACGCTGGGAATTTTGGCAAGGTCGCAAAAGCCGTCTGCACGACAGGCTGCAATACCGCCAGGATGGCGTGATCTGGGTGCGCGAGCGCTTGGCACCTTGATTCAAATAAAAGGGTTGGGCTCAATTGCCCTTTCTGATTACTTCTCCATTTTTTGTTTTTATATAAATAATGTAAGTTACATTAAAGTCATGGACATACCTCCATCACCTTCTTCTGCTCCTACTGGTGCATTGGTATTTCAGCGCTGGCTCGGTGCCGAAAGCAACAAAGCTTTTCACGCCTTGCGCGATGAACCCCAAAGCGTTTACGAAACCATCTGGAACGCTTGGCTGGAAAGCTTGCAGCCAAGCACAGATAAAGCACAGCCCTGCCCACCTGCACGCATACGCCAATGGAACGAGGCACGCGCCGAAGACGTAGCCCGTTTTCTGCGCATACGTGCAGGCCAACGGGCACACCATGAGCCAGAGCGACAACTTAGCGAAGTCACACGCAGACGCTATTGGCGCGTACTCGACCGGGTTTATGTCTACGCCGTACAGCAAGGCTGGCTGGAAACCAGCCCTGTCGCCCACCTGCCCCGTGCCGAGCGCCCACGCGCAGTAGAACAACTGGGACATTGCCTGCCGCCTGCACTGTGGGCACGTCTGCCAGCACAATTCCCCGACAGCGACTGCCTGCAAGGCGCCCGTGACCGTGCCATTTTGTTGCTGCTGTACGACCTGGCTTTGGCTCCAGAGGAAGTACGCGCCCTCACCGACGACTGTCTGCTTGATGACCTACGCCAGCCCTGGACGCCATCTTGCGGCGCATCACCCGCAGCCCTGCACATTGTCGGCGCACGCAAAGCCCAGCAACGCACCCTGCCCCTGACTCCGCGCTTGGGCACCGCCCTTGCAGCCTGGCTACAGTACCGCCAAGCCCACAATCCCGAACTGACAGGCCGCCTCTTTCATTCACGCAAAGGTGGCGGGCCGCTGTCCATTCGTGCATTGTTCCATGTAGCATCCAAAGTGATACATCAGGCCCATGCTGATACCCCCAGCAGTACGCAGCAATGGCCTCTGCACCGGGTGGGGCCACAGGTCATGCGCAACACCGCCATCGTCACCTGGCTGCGCGCAGGCCTCAGTGAAATGGAGATCGTGCGCCGCATCGGCGTCGAAAACACCCGCGCACTGGGCCATTTACGCCACCAACTCGAAACACCGACACCGGGCCTGTAACGTCTGCACAGACACATAAGGCAGGCACAATCAGCGCCCCAACTTCTGCCAGCCCATGAAAAGCGCACTTTTTATCGATTTCGACAACGTTTACAGCGCATTGCGCCGCCTCGACCTGCACTACGCCGAGCGCTTTGCCCGCCAGCCGCTGGACTGGCTGCGCTGGTTGACTGACCGCCTTCCGCTTCCTGAGCATGCCCCAACAGGCAGCAACACCCGACGCCTGCTAGTGCGCCGCTGCTACTTCAACCCACACGTCTATCAACGTTTTCGCCCCCACTTCAACCGCGCAGGCTTTGAGACCATAGACTGCCCGCCCATGACCACTGAGGGCAAGACTAGCACCGACATCCACATGGTTCTGGACATGGTGGACTTGTTGCAGCACGAAACCCGTTTCGACGAATTCATCGTCTTCTCTGCTGATGCTGACTTTACGCCGGTGTTGCGCAAACTGCGCCGCAGTGACCGGCGCACTACCGTGTTGGCGGTAGGTTTTCCGTCGGCGGCATACCAAGCATCGGCCGATTTACTGATCGATACCGACACTTTTGTACGCGACGCCCTGGGCGAGAACGATGACAACGACCACCTGCGCTTACCGCTGCGCCCTAGCACCTATTTCAGCAGCACAGCAATACCCCTCGCCCAACCCCAACAGGAAACCCGTGCAGACCAGCAAGATGTGCGTGAGCTCGCCACACAAATCATCCGTACCGAAGTAGCTAACTCCGATCTGGCCATCCCGCTGGCCCGTCTGGCCAGCAAACTGCCCACTCAGGTTCCAGGGCTGGACGGCGCCAGTTGGGCAGGACAAGGCAGCTTTCGCCGTTTTGTGGAAATACTCAACCTGGAGCCACTGCTGCTGGACTGGTCGCACTCCGGCGGCTACCTCTATGACCCGCGTCGGCACGCCTGCCCTCAGCCCCCCGCCAGCAAAAATCACCTGCTCGACTCCACCGACCCGCAACTACTCCAGCAGGTGTGCGATGCCACCGACGCCCCACATCTGACGCGGGCAGAGTTTCAGGGCCTCTGGAATGCCATGGCCACCGACCTGGCAGAGCACCCCTTCCACCTGCGCGAGACCGGCAAGCGTGTGCGTGACCTATGTCGCATTGCCCAATGCGATATCAGCCGTGAAGACGTCAATTGGGTGCTGCGCGGCCTGCTGATGTGCGGTCACCAATTTGGTCAAGGTCAAGACACACCGCAGCAGCTGGCCACCCAGATGGCCAACAACCTGGAAAAACTCTGTGCCCGCGAAGAGCTGTGGCTTGACGATGGCCAACGCAGCGCCGTTCGCCAGTGGGTGGGCGCTGACGTCGCCAGCATTTTTTAGGCTTCTGGTATAGAATGCGACAACTTTCCAGGGGCCGACTTTGGTTTCGACGGGGGTACTGATTCAAGTGGAGCGTGCCGAGCCTTCCAGTAAGCTCGTTAATCTTTCTGGAAAAAAAGTAACTGCAAACGACGAACGTTTCGCACTCGCTGCTTAATTGCCAGTGAGCCTCACAACAGCAAGCCGATAGGCTGGGCAAGGGCGGCGTAAGCTGTCCAGGCTGTGGGGTAATTTAATTCGGCTGGGTTTGTTTTGGGTAACTTAGAACAGACCGAGAAAATAGGTTACTGGTTGGGTATGCAGCGTGTCGCTGCGCGGCATACCAGACGAGATCCAAATCAGACGACTACGCATGTAGAACTGCTTGTTGATGGCTTTCGGACGGGGGTTCAATTCCCCCCGGCTCCACCA
>NZ_JAQUAL010000104.1:0-11236 GCF_028687295.1 Simplicispira sp. | reverse complement strand
ACCTTGAGGGGCTGGTGGCCGTGAGTGACCAGGTGGGCCAGTGGATCACCCAGGCCCAGGCCCAAGGGGTGCTCGACCCGTCGCTGCCCCCGCTGGTGGTGCTTTACACGCTGTACGCCCGCGCCTGCGACCCGGTAGTGGGGTTTCTGAAAGAAGGCGGGCAGCACTCAGACGAAGAAATCATTGCGCTGGTGCTGCGCACCTGTTTTCAGGGGCTGGCGGCACGCTGAATCGGCCAGAAAAAAGCCCTGCACACAGGCAGGGCGGCGCGGATGGGGCGCAAACAGAAAGGCAGCAGCGCGATCAGCGCACCACCAGCACAGGCACCCGGCTGTTGGCCAGCACCTGGGTGGTGATGGAGCCCAGCACCAAGGTAGCCAGCGCGCCGTGGCCGTGCGAGCCCATCACCAGCAGATCGTATTTGTCGGCTTCAGCGGCGGCGGCAATGGTTTCGCCCACATGGCCCACTTTGCTGATGGTCTGGAGCTGAATGCCTTTTTGCCCAAGGAAAGTGCGTACGGGCTCCAGCACCTTTTGGGCCTCTTCTTCGTAGTAGCTTTCTACCAGGCCCTTGTCCAGCGCGGCGCGGGCACGTGTGGGCAGGGGCAGTTGCACGTTGATAGCGGTGTAGTTGTGCATGGTGCCCAGCAGTTCTTCGTGGGCAGCCAGATAGGCCAGCATTTTTTTGGTGTAGGGGCTGCCGTCAACGGCCAACAGAATGTTCATGCTTTTCTCCGAAAATGAAAGGTCAAGGCGTGCCAAACATCATACGGTGACGCAGCACTGCGGCAAGAAGCTTTCCTGTTCGGCTTTACGGGCATAGCCCAGCGGATTGGCCACCACCCGGCACTGCCAGGGCGCGCCACCGGGGTGCGTGCCTTGCACGGTGTAGTCAATGGGTGTGTGCAGGTGGCCGTGCAGCCACAGCTGCGCATGCGCCAGCAAATCGTCCAGTGCATTGCAAAAACCCGCCGTGCCCGGCACCAGGCCGTAGCGCGGATCGGCACTGCGCAGGCTGGGGGCAAAGTGCGTCACGGCCACGGTGGGCCCGGCAAACGGCTGGGCCAGGGCCGCGCCCAGCCACTCCTGGCAAGTCAGCGCCTGGGTACGCAGGGCCTCGGCCAGAAATGGCTCTCCGCCGCGCGTGCCGCCGGTTTTGCGCAGGTAGAAATTGGCCGCCCGAAAGGCCTTGTCGCGCAGGCGCAGGCGCCGTGTGAGGTCGGTGCAGCGCTCGTGCTCGGCCAGCGCATCAAAGTCGCTCCACAGCGTGGTGCCGACAAAGCGCACCCCGTCCAGCACCAGCGTTTCGCGCTCCAGCCAGTGCAGGCCCAGGCGGTCGCAGGCGCGGCGCAGGCGCAGGTGGGCGGCATCAAAATCCTGGGCGTCGTACTCGTGGTTGCCCGGCACAAAAATGACCGGCGTGGGCCAGTCCGCAAACTGCGGCAGCGGAGAAAACCGCGCCAGACCAAAGTCCCCATCGGGCAGCAGCGAGCCGCTTTGGTACGAGCCGATGTCGCCCGCCAGCACCAGCACATCGGCGCCGGGGGCGGGTTCGGGGGCAAAGTGCGGGTGGACTTCGAGGTGCAGGTCAGAGAGCAGCTGGATTTTCATGGGGATGGGGTCAGGGCAAAACAGGGCGTGCGCAGGATTCTGCCTTTGCTGTGGCGCACCGGGCGGCCACACGGCATCGGGCCTGCTGGCTGCACCGCCTTGGCAGGCAAAGCGTCTGCGCCACGGGCCGCCATCCGGCCCACCCGCCCCACAGGGCAGCGCGCCGCTCTTGATCTGCTATAAATTGAATAGCTTATCGCGCTTGCTGCATAAGGGCTGGAGGCTGTTTTGGCTTCAAAATTGGCATCGGCTGGCTAGAATGGCTGCCAGCCACCCTACAGGCCGCTCCCGCCCATGTACCCCCCCCTCTCCTTCACCGCCCCGGCGCTGGCCGCACTGCTCGGTCTGGGCTGCCTCAGCGCCCTGGCCGCCGACACCGACGCCAGCAGCGCCGCATCTGTGCCCGCCCCATCCGCCAGCACCGGCGCCCTGCACCCCATCGCCACGCTCGATCTGCCGCGCTACATGGGCACCTGGTTTGAAATTGCCAAATACCCCAACTGGTTCCAGAAAAAATGCACTGGCGCCACACAAGCCCAATACAGGCTGCAGCCAGACGACACGGTGCAGGTCATCAACCGCTGCAGACTGCAAAACGGTGTCTTGAACGAAGCCATGGGCGTGGCCCGGCAATTGGGCGCAGCCACCTCCGCCCAATTGCAGGTGCGCTTTGCCCCGGCGTGGCTGGGCTGGCTGCCCGGGGTGTGGGGTGATTACTGGGTGATCGACCTGGACGCGCAATACCAACTGGTGGCCGTGAGCGAGCCGAAAAAAGAGTACCTGTGGATTCTGGCCAGAACGCCGCAGGTCGATGCCGCCGCCTACCAGGCCCTGCTGCAGCGGCTGGCGGGCATGGGCTTTGACCTGGGTCGGCTCGAAACCTCGCCGCAGGACTGACTGCGGCTGCGCCCCAAAGCGTCATGCGCCCTTGGCCCGGACGCATGGCCGCCGCCAGCCCCTCCCACCAGCACCTACAAAAAAGCCGCCCGGCAGCACAAGGCGGCAGAGCGGCTTTTTGTGGGCAGGCGCCAGCGGCGCGCGCGGTGGATTACAGGGCGGCAATACGCTGCTCAAGGGCAGCCTTGGTTTGCAGCAGCTCTTGCGGCAGGTGGTAAGCCAGCTGCTCGAAGTGGGCGCTGTGCAGTTGCAGCTCGTCGGCCCAGGCGGCCTTGTCGATGCTGGTGACGGTGCCAAACTGCGCTGCCGAGAAGTCCAGCCCCGTCCAGTTGATTTCGCTGTACTGCGGGGCAATGCCCAGCGCCGTGTCCTGGCCGCTGGTCTGGCCTTCGATGCGGTCAATCATCCACTTGAGCACGCGCATGTTCTCGCCGTAGCCGGGCCAGACAAACTTGCCATCTTCACCCTTGCGGAACCAGTTGACGCAGAAGATCTTGGGCAGCGAGTGGCCCGTGGCTTCGAGCTTGTGCTCCATGTCCAGCCAGTGCTGGAAGTAGTCGCTCATGTTGTAGCCGCAGAACGGCAGCATGGCGAACGGATCGCGGCGCACCACGCCCTGGGCGCCAAAGGCGGCAGCGGTGGTTTCAGAGCCCATGGTGGCGGCCATGTACACGCCTTCCATCCAGGTGCGCGCCTCAGTGACCAGCGGCACCGTGGTGGAGCGGCGGCCACCGAACATGAAGGCATCAATGGCCACACCGTTGGCATCGTCCCACTGCGCGTCCAGCGCCGGGTTGTTGGTGGCGGCCACGGTAAAGCGCGAGTTGGGGTGGGCAGCCTTGGCGCCGGTTTCTTTGGCAATCTGCGGCGTCCAGTCGCGGCCTTGCCAGTCGATCAGGTGCTCGGGCACGGCACCGGTGTCTTTTTCCATGCCTTCCCACCACACATCGCCATCGTCCGTGAGGGCCACGTTGGTGAAGATCACGTTCTTGTCCAGACTGCGCATGCAGTTGGGGTTGGTGTGCATGTTGGTGCCGGGGGCCACGCCAAAGTAACCGGCTTCGGGGTTGATGGCGTACATCTTGCCGTCGGCGTTGGGCTTGATCCAGGCGATGTCGTCACCGATGGTGGTGACCTTCCAGCCCGCAAAACCAGCCTCGGGCGGCACCAGCATCGAGAAGTTGGTCTTGCCGCAGGCGCTGGGGAAGGCGGCCGCGACGTGGTACTTCTTGCCCTCGGGATTGGTCACGCCCAGGATGAGCATGTGCTCGGCCAGCCAGCCCTGGTCACGGCCCATGGTGGAGGCGATGCGCAGCGCCAGGCACTTTTTACCCAACAGCGCGTTGCCACCATAGCCCGAGCCGTACGACCAGATTTCGCGCGTTTCGGGGTAGTGAACGATGTACTTGGTGCTGGGGTTGCAGGGCCAGCTGGTGGTGTCTTTTTCGCCAGCGGCCAGCGGGGCGCCCACGGTGTGCATGCAGGGCACAAATTCGCCTTCCACGCCCAGCACGTCGTACACGGCCTTGCCCATGCGGGTCATCAGCTTCTGGTTCACGGCCACGTAGGCGCTGTCGGTCAGCTCCACGCCGATGTGGGCGATGTGGCTGCCCAGCGGGCCCATGGAGAACGGCACCACGTACATGGTGCGGCCCTTCATGCAGCCGTCAAACAGCGGTTGCAGCGTGGCGCGCATGTCGGCGGGGGCCATCCAGTTGTTGGTCGGGCCGGCGTCTTCTTTCTTCTCGGAGCAGATGTAGGTGCGGTCTTCCACGCGGGCCACGTCGGATGGGTCAGACCAGGCCAGGAAGCTGCCGGGGCGCTTGGCGGGGTTGAGCTTTTTGAAGGTGCCTGCATCGACGAGCTGCTGGCACAGGCGGTCGTATTCTTCCTGCGAGCCGTCGCACCAGTAGATGCTATCGGGCTTGCACAGTGCAGCCATATCGGCAACCCAGGCGATCAGCTTGGCGTTCTTGACGTAGGCGGGGGCCTGAATATCCAGACCTTGCATGGAGGGGGCGTTCATCGGGGAGCTTCCTTCAATTAAAAAACCGGTTTTTCAAAGAAAACGCACCCTGGCGCGGGCTCAGGTGCGGTCTTTGAAAAAACGGCTTGGAACGCTATCGGCGGGCGGCAAGAGAATGAAGCTGCCCGCAGGCAAGGCAGCTTTACAAATGGCGCGGGTCGGCTGGGATGTCGATTTTATGAATCTGCCGCACTTTTGTCTGTCAGACAGTGGGCAAAAGTATGCAAACCGTGCATGAGGTTATGCGCCTGCAATCGGCTTCCCGGTGTCTGCGGCCCGCCAGCGCTCGTAGCCCACGCGGCGCAGTTCGCAGGCCGGGCAGGTGCCGCAGCCATAGCCCCAGGCGTGCAGCACGTCACGCACGCCCTCGTAGCAGGTGTGCGATTGCGCCACGATGGTGGCCACCAGCGCATCGCCACCGAGCTGCTGCGCCAGTGCCCAGGTTTGCGCCTTGTCCAGCCACATCAGCGGCGTCTCGAAGGTAAAGCGCTGGCCCATGCCCAGCGACACAGCCACCTGCAATGCCTTGATGGTGTCGTCACGGCAATCGGGGTAGCCAGAAAAGTCTGTCTCGCACATGCCGCCCACCAGCGTGTGCAGGCCGCGCCGGTAGCCCACCGCCGCCGCCAGTTGGAAAAACAGCAGGTTGCGCCCCGGCACAAAGGTGTTGGGCAGGCCCGCTGCCGTCATGGCGATGGCGGTGTCCCGCGTCAGGGCCGTGTCGCTGATCTGGCCCAGCACGGCCAAGTCCACCACATGGTCTTCACCCAACCGCTCGGCCCAATGCGGAAACTGCGCGCGCAGCGATTGCAGCACCTGCAGCCGCACACGCATCTCCACATCGTGGCGCTGGCCGTAGTCAAAGCCGATGGTTTCGACATGGGCAAAGTGCGTGAGTGCCCAGGCCAGGCAGGTGGTGGAGTCCTGGCCTCCAGAAAAAAGAACCAAAGCGTGTCCGGGGCGCATGGGGTATTCCTCGCAAGATAGATGTGAGCCCCGGCACGTACGGCCAGGGCGGTGATTGACAAAAGGGCCGGGGGGCCTGTGGGGCGCCGGGGCACTGCACTGTGCAGCGCTGGCCGCGCTCAGACCAGCACCGCCTCCAGCGCGGCGGCGCGCAGGTGCTCCAGCACCTCAGCCACATGGGCCTGGCTGCGCGTTTGCAGCACCAGCTCGATCTCGACGTTTTGCGCCGACAGCAGCGTAAAGGCCCGCTGGTGGTGGACTTCTTCGATGTTGGCCCCGGTATCGGCCACGGCGGCGGTGATGCGCGCCAGCGCACCGGGCACATCGCGCGCGCTGACGCGGACACGCGCCAGCCGGCCCGAGCGCACCATGCCGCGCTCGATGATGGCGGCCAGCAGCAGCGGGTCGATGTTGCCGCCGCACAGCACCAGGCCCACGCGCTTGCCGCGAAACCGCTCGGGGTAGCGCAAGAGCGCCGCCAGCGAGGCGGCACCGGCGCCCTCGACCAGGGTTTTCTCGATCTCCAGCAGCATCAGCACGGCCTGTTCGATATCGCCCTCGTCCACCAGCAGCAAATCGTCCACCAGGCGGCGGATGACCTCCTGCGTCAGCGTGCCCGGCGTGCCCACGGCAATGCCCTCGGCAATGGTCGAGGTGCCCTGCGGGTGGTGCGTGCCCAGAATGGTATTGACCATGGCCGGAAAGCGCGCCGCCTGCACGCCGATGATCTCGATGCCCGGCTGCAGCGCTTTGGCTGCCGTGGCCACGCCCGCCATCAGCCCGCCGCCGCCAATGGCCACCACCAGCGTGTCCAGATCGGGCACGGCGCGCAGCATCTCCAGCGCCAGCGTGCCCTGGCCTGCGGCCACGGCGGCATCGTCGTAGGGGTGAACAAAGGTCAGGCCCTGGGCATCGGCCAGGGCGTAGGCGTGCGCGCGGGCTTCTTCGAGGGTGTCGCCGTGCAGCACCACCTCGGCGCCAAAGCCGCGCGTGCGTTCGACCTTCACGCTGGGCGTAAAGCGCGGCATGACGATGACAGCGCGCAGCCCCAGGCGCTGCGCGTGGTAGGCCACGCCCTGGGCATGGTTGCCCGCGCTCATGGCCACCACGCCACGCGCGCGCTCCTCGGGCGTGAGCAGCGCCAGCTTGTTGCAGGCCCCGCGCTCCTTGAACGAGGCAGTGAACTGCAGGTTCTCGAACTTCAGAAAAATCTGCGCCCCCACGATCTGCGAGAGCGTTTTCGATTCGACGCAGGGCGTATCGAGCACCTGCCCTTGCAGACGCACAGCGGCGTCACGGATGTCTTGGAGAGAAATCATGCGCGCCATGGTAGTGCCGGGCAGCGCGGCGCGCTGCCCAAGCGCCCCAATGCACCGCACCCCGGCTATGGATGCGGCCCCAGAAATTTGTCGCCATTGAAATGGATCATGTGTTCCGGCGCATCAGCGATCCAAACCTCTGTTTCCCACGCAATATCTTTGGCGAATTTCCGATAGGTATCTCGATCGAGAAATGCCGTCACAAAAATCAGGCTAGCGGTGCATTCCGAAGCAGCGCTCAGCAAATCACTGCGTCGCAATTCGGTGATCGGGTTGGCGGTGGTGACAGCCTCAATCAAGTAAAGCCAATTTTTCTTTGCAGAATAAGCGACCACATCAGGAAGCTTGTCATGGGCCAACTCAAAAAAATTGATTTTTTTGAGTCCATTTTCATCAAGAAACAAATTTTTCTTTGCTGTATCCCCCACATACAGAACTTCAGCCCCATGACCGTAGATAGGCAAGAAAGATTCAATAATTTCTTTCTGCAAATCATTGTGCTTACCTGCACTGAACGTCAGTTTCACCTTGGAGTTGATCTGCACGGGCACGCGAGCCAAATCTCGCACTCTGCTGAGTCTGGAGGCCAATGTCGGTTGATCGCGATGGAATTCCTCTACCGCTTGCTGCCACCCCACATCCCCATATTTCCGAATGGCTTTTGCAGCGGCCGGATGGATGGCAAAACCGCGTGTTCCATCGTTGGTGTTGGCATTGGGGTTTTTTGCACTTTTCAAAACCACCAATGCCGCTACAGGCAGCGCCATGTCTTTCCGACGAATATCGTCGTAGGAGCCAGAAGAAATATTTTCTCCCCAATAGGAATTCATATGGGTGATGATTTGACGTGACAACAGCCGATGCTCATCGTTGTTGTCTTTTATTTCTGCCCATTTCATTCCTGGCTTCAGTCCGGCAACCGACATGAAAGCTTTGGCCATTCTCTCTTGGCGACGACTTGTCAAATCACTGGCTGGAACCCCCAGTGCTTGAAGAATAGCCAAAGCCTCAGCAACCATTTTTTGCATGTAAAACCTATTCCGTATCTATTCAGACAACAACGAAAGCTGCACTGGATTTTTTCTAGAATGAACAGCCACCGAATCTAGGCGATCCGTAGAGTCGATATAACTCCTAAACGACTGGGCGATTTCGTAGGCCATCAGTGGCGGTACCGCATTGCCAACCTGCTTATAGCAGCTGGATTCTTTGCCCTGAAATTCAAACCAATCAGGAAAACTTTGCAGCCTTGCACCCTCTCGTACCGTGAGCCGACGGCGACGACCGTCTGGCAAAACGACTCTGTGCATATCGCCTGTTGCACCGGCCAGATTGCGGCAAGTAACCGTCCGGGCGGGCCTGTCCAGATGCAAATCTCTGGGCGTAATACATTTGGATGCTTTTTCGTATTTGGCCACATACATATCCATACTCGGCGTCAGAAATTTTGACTCTGAGTCAACTAGATGAGCTATATCTCCCAGTGCATCTCCCGCTGTCACCTTATTTTTTTGCATCATAGGAAATTTAAAGCTTCCCCGATGGCCCACCACAATCATGCGCTCTCTATTCTGCGGAACACCATATTGAACTGCATGCAGCAGTTTATATTCAACAATATAGCCCATACCTTCAAGTTCTGAAATGATGGTTTCAAGATAATTCTTATTTTTATACATTAGTCCACGGACATTTTCAAACATCCAAATATCAGGCTTGGCCTGCTCAACCGCAGAAATGAATGCAGGAAAACCATCCCGCGCATCTCTAATTCCTTTTTGGTGTCCTCCGACACTGAATGGCTGACACGGCGGCCCCCCAATCACTACTTGCGCTCTGGGAAACTCATAACTTGAATCTATCTTTGCCTGAATGCAATCACCACTCAGGTTCTTCTTATAGGTAGCACAGCAATCGCTGTCCATTTCAAAACCAAGCGTCTCAAATCCTTGAGCCTCGAACCCCAAAGCAAGTCCACCACACCCCGCAAAAAGGTCGAGCACCAAGGGAGATCCACCTTGTTTTGGTTTTAACAAAGTATTTATTTTTTCTACGTAATTCATGGGATTTTTCAGGTCTGAATGCGGCCCTACCCCCCACACACCCGCAGCACATCGGCCCCATAGGCTTCGAGCTTTTTCGCGCCCATGCCGCTGATGCCCTGCAAATCGGCCAGCGTGCGCGGTTGCAGCTGGGCAATGGCCGCCAGCGTCGCGTCATGAAAAATCACATACGCGGGCAGGCCATGCTCACGCGCCACTTCGGCGCGCCAGGCTTTGAGGTTGATGAAGCGCACCTGCGCGTCCTGGCCCAGGTTGGCGGCGGCGGCAGGCAGCGTGCCGGCGGGGCTGCGGCGTTTGCGGTCGCGCCCGCTGGCGGCGGCGGTGGAGGCGCGCAGGCGCACCGGCACTTCGCCGCGCAGCACCGCGCGCGAGGCGTCGGTCAGGCACAGGGTGTCAAAGCCGTGGCCGCTCTCGAGCAGCACCTTGTGCAGCCCCACCGCGCCGGTGGCCAGCAGCTGGCGCAGCACGGCGCGCAGCTGCGGCTCGGTAAATTCGGCGCCAATGCCGAAGGTGGAGATTTTGTCGTGGCCAAACTGCTCGACCTTCTCGGTCTTCTTGCCGCGCAGCACGTCCATGATGTGGCCGGTGCCAAAGCCGATGCCGCTGCTCTGGTGGACGCGGTAAATGGTCGATAGCAGCTTGCGCGCGCAATCGGTGGCGTCCCACACCTCGGGCGGGTGCAGGCAGTTGTCGCAGTTGCCGCAGGGTTCGGACACCTCGCCAAAGTAGGCCAGCAGCCGCACGCGGCGGCAGTCGGTGGCCTCGGCCAGGCCCAGCAGGGCGTCCAGCTTGCCGCGCAGCCCCTGCTTGAATTCTTCGCCCGCCGGGCTCTCGTCGATCATGCGCCGCTGGTTCACCACGTCCTGCAAACCATAGGCCATCCAGGCATCGGCGGCCAGACCGTCGCGGCCCGCGCGGCCCGTTTCCTGGTAATAGCCTTCGATGTTTTTGGGCATGTCCACATGGCCGACAAAGCGCACGTCGGGTTTGTCTATGCCCATGCCAAAGGCGATGGTGGCCACCATGACGATGCCTTCTTCGCGCAAAAAGCGGTTCTGGTTTTGCTGGCGCACGTCGGCAGGCAGGCCAGCGTGGTAGGGCAGGGCGGCAATGCCCGCCTCCACCAGCGTGGCGGCCAGCTCCTCGACGCGCTTGCGCGATTGGCAATAGACCACACCCGCATCGCCCGCGTGTTCGCGCTCGATAAAGCGCAAGAGCTGCGTGGTGGCGTCTTTTTTCTCGACGATGGTGTAGCGGATGTTGGGCCGGTCAAAGCTGCTGATGAACAGCTGCGCTTCTTCCAGGCGCAGGCGCTCGATGATGTCGGCGCGCGTGAGCGCGTCGGCGGTGGCCGTGAGCGCAATGCGCGGCACCCCGGCGTAGCGCTCGTGCAGGATGGACAGCGCGCGGTACTCGGGCCGGAAGTCGTGCCCCCACTGGCTGACGCAGTGTGCCTCGTCGATGGCAAACAAGGAGAGGTGGCCTTGTTGGTACAAATCGTCCAGCAGCCCCAGAAAGCGCGGCGTGGTCAGCCGCTCGGGCGCGGCATACAGCAGCGTGATGGCGCCGGTTTGCAGGCGCAGCTCCACGTCCTGGGTCTGCTCCCAGTCGAGCGTGGAGTTGAGAAAGGCCGCATCCACCCCGGCCTCGTGCAGCGCGCCGACCTGGTCGTGCATGAGCGCGATCAGGGGCGAGACCACGATGGTCACGCCGCGCCCCTGCTGCTGGCGCACGATGGCGGGCACCTGGTAGCACAGCGATTTGCCCCCGCCCGTGGGCATGAGCACCAGCGCGTCGCCGCCAGCGATCACGTGGTCAACGATGGCCTCCTGCGGCCCGCGAAACGCGGGGTAGCCAAAAACGCCGTGGAGAACGGAAAGCGCAGCAGACACAGTGGACTCTTGTTTTGATAGCTGCCAGCGCACACCGGGCGGGCGCTGGAGGCCGATTGGACTGGTATTTTGACGGCAGCAGGCACAGCGCGCACCGCCAGGGCAGGGGCGTATTGTGGACTGGGCTGGCAGGCCACAGCCGCCGCTTTGCAACCGCGCCCCGCGCGCCGAAAATACCCACCCGGGGCGCCACGCCCCTTGATACAACCTTCTCTGACCTCTGCCATGCCCATCTACGAATACGCCTGCCACGACTGCGGTCACGCCTTTGAAGCCCTGGTGCGCTCCAGCACCGTGCCCGAATGCCCCGCCTGCCACTCGCAACACCTGGAAAAGCAGCTCTCGGTGTTTGCCACCAGCAGCAGCGAATCGGCCCAGTCAACACCCCTGCCACCCAGCAGCTGCGGCGCCTGCCCCAACGCCAACGGGCCGGGCGGCTGCGGGTTTGGCGGGATGCACTGA
>NZ_JAQUAL010000232.1:0-2800 GCF_028687295.1 Simplicispira sp. | reverse complement strand
TGCGGTAAGCCTTCTTGATGTCGTCGGCGCTGGCGCTGCGGGCGACGCCGAGAATCTGGTAGTAGTCCTTGAACTCCATGCCGGTGCCTCCTGACGGTGGGTTCCTGCACTCTACGCGAATTGGCGTCCGGGGCAAGGGTGTCGCCGCCCAAGTGCTGCAACGCTATTATTTTGATAGCTTATGGCGCTTGCGCAGAAAGCGCTGGAGGCATTTTTGTTTCTAGTCAATAATTTCTGTTTTGATAAGGATGATTCCATGGCGAAGCTTGAAAAAATAATCGGCGCTGCGGCGCTTTGGCTCCCCGCTCTGGCCTGCGCCCAAGGGGCGCTGGAAAATCCGGCCAATAATGCCACCGATTCAGGAATTGGGATTATTTCAGGCTGGCACTGCTCTGCCACCCGGGTCGAGGCCATCGTCGATGGGAAATCGATCGGATTTGCCTACGTGGGCAGCGAGCGGATGGATACTGCCAGCATTTGCGGCAAGAGCAGTACCGGGTTTGCACTGCTGATCAACTTCAATAACCTGAGCCGGGGCGCGCACAACCTGAAAATCTATGCCAACGGCGCTTTGTTTGGCGAATCGAATTTTAAAACCACGCAGTCGGGTGGCACGGCGTTCCTGACCAACAAATCCAGAACCGTGGATGTGGTGGATTTTCCGAGCCCTGGCGCCACGGCCACCCTGAGCTGGAGCGAGTCCAAGCAGAGTTTTGTGGTGACCAATATCAACACCAACCCCAATCCGCCTGTCCCGGTGCCTACGGGTTTGGCCAAGCTGTATGGCCGGGTGGCAATCAGTTACCACTTTGATTATTCGGGCAGCATTTACAGCGAGTCGTTTTCTTTCTCGTCGGCCAACTACAACCAGTTCAACAACGAGTTGACGGCAACGGTAGATGGCAAAAACAAGGAAGTCTCCTGTGCGGTGATTAACCAGGCGGGCTATGAATTTTTGTGCTCCATCAAAGAGCCCAGGGGCGCCCGCGACAGCTTTTTGTTCAATGTCAGTGCGTCGGGGGCCCTTGCTGGCAGGTTTGAATACTGCCCGCCGTCGGTGTCCGATTACGACTGTGGCTCTGGCCTGGTGTTGCACCCCGACGGCAGCGTGGCAGGCAACGTGGCCGCCCGCACAGCGGGCCTGGGCAGCCCCAGCGCCGCTGCTGCCAGCGCGCCAGAATCCAAAGACCAGCTCAAGGCGCGGCAGCTGCAGCGCGAGGCCCAGACGCCTTCCACGCAGTCGGCCACGCCCGAGCAACTGGACGCTGTGCGCGAGGCACTGGAACGCCTGTCCCCCTAAAATTACCGAGCCAATCTGATAAAGCCATTGCCCATCGCAGGGCGGGGTTTTATAAGGTGGTGTATTTGGGTTTTATTTGAATTGGCTGATTTAAAAATATTTGAGGGTATATCGTGAAAAAAATTATCGTTTCGGCTTTGCTTTCGGCGTGCGGTGTGGCTTTTGCCGCCAGTCCTTATGATGGTGTTTTTCAGGAGCGGGACGAAGTCGGTTCCTACCTGTCGGTACATACCAACGGCAATGTATTTATTGGCACGCTTTACAACATTGATTTGTTGAATGGAGTGCCGGTGGCGCTGTTCAATGGACTGCGGCCACGGCAGCTCAATACCTGGAATCTTCTCCAGGGCTCGCTGTCGGGTAATGTGGCCAATGTTTCTGGTGAGCTGCTTTTGAACCACTGCAAGGTCAATGCGCAAATTGCCTTTACCACCACCACGGCCTTGGTCACTGTCCAGTCGGCCACCAGCACGCCACTGGGCCAGGAAGTCGGCGTCAACTGCGCCAAGCAGTACCCGGCGGGTGATCGCTTCATTTTTGACAAGGTGTTCTGATCGGCACCGCCATCCGCTGCCGTATTCCGCCACGGCCCTGGCGCCAGGTGTGGGCGGCGGCATGCGGGCAATAGCCTGGCTGCGCGGGTGCCATCGTTGGTGGCATGGCGGCCCAGGCTCATTGCTATTGATTTAATAGCTGCTAGCGAACGTTCCATCAGCGCTAGCGGCCAATTTGGCTTGTGGCAGGGCGGTGCGGCGCACCGGTTTCTGTGGCCGGGTGCCTGCGCGCTGTGGTTTTCAGGGCTGGCCGGGCCTACGATGGTGCCTTCTTTCACACTAGGCTTTTCTTATGTGCGGCATCGTCGGCGCAGTGTCATCGCGCAACATCGTTCCCATTCTTGTCCAGGGGCTGCAACGGCTCGAATACCGGGGCTACGACTCGTGCGGCGTGGCCGTGCATGGCGCCAGCCTGGGCGCTGGCGGCGGCTTGCAGCGCGCGCGCAGCACGGCGCGCGTGGCCGAGCTGCTGGAGCAGGTGCAGGCCGCGCCCATTGTGGGCGCCACCGGCATCGCCCACACCCGCTGGGCCACGCACGGCGCCCCGCTGGAGTGCAATGCCCATCCGCATTTCAGCCATGGCCCTGGTGCCCAAGCCAGTGCCGGGGGCACCGCACCGGGCCGCGTGGCCCTGGTACACAACGGCATCATCGAAAACTACGAGGCCCTGCGCACCGCGCTGCAAGCCCAGGGCTATGCGTTTGCCAGCCAGACCGATACCGAGGTCATCGCCCATCTGGTCGATAGCCTCTATGCAGGCGACTTGTTCCAGGCGGTGCAGGCGGCGGTGGCGCAACTGCACGGCGCCTTTGCCATTGGCGTCATGCACCAGAACGAGCCGCACCGCGTGGTCGGCGCGCGCGCGGGATCGCCGCTGATTCTGGGCGTGGGCCAGGGCGGCGCAGAGCACTTTCTGGCCAGCGACGCCATGGCCCTGGCCGGTGTG
>NZ_JAQUAL010000103.1:0-11340 GCF_028687295.1 Simplicispira sp. | reverse complement strand
GCGCGGTGAGTGCGGTGAGCGCCGTCAACGGCACGGCGATCACGTCCTGGGCCTGGGCGGTGATGAAGCTGGCCTGTGCGGTCATCTGCGGCATCAACTCACCATCGCTGTTGTCCACGTCAAACAGTACGGTGTAGGCCACAGCCTTGGTGGCGGCGGGTGCGGCCATGCCGCTGCCTTTGCCATCGCCCCCGGGCGGTGCGGGCAGCACCTGGCGCACGCGGCCCGTCCAGCGCCGGGGTGTGGCCTCTTCGTGGCTGCCCAAGGTGGTGAAGTACACCGCCATGCCAGGCTTGACGCGGCGCACATCGGCCTCGGACACCTCCGTCCACACGGTCATGGCCGACAGGTCGGCAATGCGCAGGATGGTGGGGGTCTGGTAAGTGGCGTTCAGCGTTTGCCCTTCGCGCGCTTCCAGCGACACCACGGTGCCCGCCATGGGGGCGTAGATGCGGGTGTAGCCCAGCCGGGCCTCGTCGGCCTTGAGGGTGGCCTGGGTCTGGGCGATCTGCGCCTGAAGGTGGTCGATGCGGGCTACAGCCGATGCCAGCGTGGCCTGGGCCACCTCGACGTCTTCCAGCCGCGTCGCGCCGCCCTGTGCCAGCCGCTGCTGGCGCCCATGCTGCTGGCTGGCCAACTGGTGCTGCGCGTGCTGCTCGGCCAGCTGCGCGCGCAGCCCGGCCAGCGCGGCACGCCCGCCATCCACGCTGGCCTGCTGCACGCTCGGGTCGATTTCGACCAGCAGCTGGCCTTTTTTGACCTCGGTGCCGGGCTGCACATGCAAGCGCGTGACCTGGCCCGACACTTGCGCGCCCACGTCCACATAGCGGCGCGGCTGCAAGGTGCCAATGGCGGTGACATGGGCCTCGACCGTGCCACGTCCGACCGTGATGGTCTCGTAGCGCGCGCCCTCCTGGCGCACACCGGCCAGCGCCAGGACAGCCACTGCGCCCAGGCCCGCCAGCACGGCCACCCGGGCAGCCCAGCGCGGCCATGCGCTCAACAGCGCCACCGTGGCCACGGCGCCTACCGACCAAAATCCCAGGCACGCCACCACCCCCACCGAACCACCCCAGGCTTGCTGGCAAGGGAGGGCCACCGCCCCCAACAGCAGTGCGCCCGCCCAGCGCAGCCAGCGGCGCCGGGTGCTGGGCACTTCACGCAGGCCAGAGCACTGCTCGCAGTGGCGATCCATCGCCAACGCCAGCGCCAACATGCCGCCCCACGCCAGCCCCAGAGACACCAGGGATGCCTGCCATGCGCTCATGCCAGACTCCCCTGGTGAGCGGCCACCGAGGGCAGATCCGGTCGCACGGGTCGGTGCGGTGGTGTGCCCGCTGCTCCGCGCCGGTGCAGCCAGCGCACGGCCCATGCCGCTGCCACGCCCGTGGCCAGGGCAAACAGCTCCACGCCAGCGCTCTCCCAGTCGCCGCGCAGGATTTGTGCGGGCAGATGGTCGCCCGTGGTCAGCAGGTTGAGCACCGGCAGCAGCAGGCACAGTGCGGCCAGCGCGCCCATTTGCTCGCGCCACGCCGCAGCCGGGGGACGGGCCAGGGCGTGTACCAGGGTCAACGCCCACAACCCAAAGAAAACGCCCAGTTCCCAGTCATCGCGGTGCGCCAGGCCCACCGGAACCAGGCGGTTGGCCCACAGGTAGCCCACGCACCCCACCGCCAGACCGGCGATGGCCGCCACGTTCAACCCCTCGATCAACCGATACACGCGCGCGGTGGCTTCGCCAAACTCGCCCTGGTGCCTGGTGCGGCGCTTGACCATGAACAAAATAGCGCCCGTGGCCATCATGGCGCTGCCCGCCAGGCCGCCAACGAAATACAGCCACTTGAGCGCCAGCCCACCAAAAGTGACCATGTGCAGCCCGCCGATGACCGACTGGGCCAGCGCAGCGGTGCCGCCCTCCACACTGCCGGGCAGGCGCACTTGCAGCACATCGCCCGTGGCAGCAGAGAACATCGCCAAACCGGTGGTGGCGCTCAGGCGCTGGCGCAGGGCGTCGTCGTGGTTCCAGCCGTACACGCCGATGCGCGCCGCCGCATCGCCCGGGTGGTCGATTACCACGGCCCGCACCGGTTGCCCCATCAACTGCTGCCCGCGCAATACGAACGGCTCCAGATCGGGAACGGCCATGGCGCGGCCCGCTGGCTGGGGCTTGCCGGGCTCGTTCAGCGCGACCTGGAACGCGCGCATGGCATCGCTGCCCCCTCCGAACTGCGCAATGACCCCCGCTGGCATGAAAGTCAGGCCCGAGATCACGATGCCGGTGTAGGCGATCATGAACTGGAACGGCAGGGTCAACACCGCCACGGCGTTGTGCGCATCCAGCCAACTGCGCTGGCCTTTGCGGGTGCGAAAGGTGAAAAAGTCCTTGAAGATGCGCCGGTGCGTGATGACGCCACTGACCAGCGCCACCAGCATGGCCATGGCGGCAATGCCCACGATCCACAAGCCCACCTGGCCAGCGTGCAGCTCGTAGTGAAAATCGACGAAATGGTGGCCACCCAGGGTCTGGCGTGCGGCCGACGTGGGCTTGGCCGCAAGCGGCGCTCCCGTGGTGGTGTCCAGATCCACCGAGGCGTACTGTTGCTGGCGGTCAAACCAGTACACCCGCAAAGGGCCAGTGCCTTGCGCATCCGACGGCCACAGCTCCCACATGGCAGCACCGGGGTGGTGTTTTTCCATGTAGTTCGCCGCCCAGGCCAGTCGCTGCCCCAGTGGCGCCGTGGGCATGGCCGGGGCCGCGAGGGCGGCGGCTTCCTCTGCATGGTGCTCGGGTGTCATCCAGTGGGTGATGGGCTCGTCAAACACGGCCAGCGTGCCCGTGAGAAACACCGCAAACAGCAACCAGGAGAACCACAGGCCGCACCAGGTGTGCAACCAGGCCTGTGCCTGGCGAAACCCGCCCTGCCCGGCGCCATGGCTTTGCTTTGCACTGCCCATGTCAGCCCTCCAGGCGCGCCAGCAGCGCCGCCAATCCAGCCAGGGCAGCGGCAGGCACCAGCAACCCCATCCACACACGGCCCAGCGGTACGGGAGCAAAGGCCCAGACCACGGCCCCTACGTACACCACAAAACTCAACTGCACCCCTGCCAACACTGCCTCGGCCCGCCCGGGCAAGACCACGCCGCAAAAAACCACCCAGGCACTGGCCAGGAGGTAGCCGCCCAGCACGGCAGCGGTCACACGGGAGAGCAGGCCCAGGCCCGGTCGATGGATCACAAATGGGTTCATTCAGCCACCACAGGAAAAGAAAAGACAGAGAGATGGGTCAGTGGATCAGGGCGTGCCGTCAAAACCGCCCTTGCAACGTCACCACCACCGTGCGTTTTTCACCGTAGAAGTTGCCGTAGCCCGCATAGCCGACGGTGCTGTAGTAGGTCTTGTCGAACAGGTTGCCGATGTTCATGGCCACACTCCAGTCTTTGTCAATGGCGTAACCCAGGCGTGCCGACCACACGGCATAGCCCGGTGCCGTGAACTGGTAAGGCTGCCATTTGCCGTCATAGCGGCCAGTGGCCGGGTTGTAGGCACTGATGCCCGCGGCACGGAAGTGCTTGCCCTGCGCCACCACGCCAGTGCCCAGACTCCAGCCGCGCAGCGCACCACTGAAGCGGTAGTCCCCCCATGCTTTGAACAGGTGGCGCGGCGTGACGGTGCTAAAGCGTGCATCGTCCTTGCGCTTGTCCACGTTGTCGTTGAACGTGTAGCCCACGGCCACCTGCAAATTCGGCGCCACCTTGCCGGTCAACTCCAGATCGATGCCCTGGCTGCGCTGGTAGCCGTCGCGAAAGTAGCAGCAGCCGCCGCGCCAGTCGGTCTGCGGGTAGGCGGGGTCCACCACGCCCTGCCCTTTCTTCTCAGTGCGAAACAGGGCTGCGCTGGCGGTCAGGCTGCGGCTCCACTCCCCCTTGATACCCAGCTCATAGGTACGCCCGCGCACCGGGTCGAGTGGTGCGCCCGGCAGCGGCGCAGAGAACTTGCCCGCCTGCGACTGGTAGATTTCTGCCGTGCTGGCATAAACACTGGTGGTGGACGAGAGGTCATAGACCACGCCAGCGTAGGGCACGAACACATGGCCCTCGCGGCTTTGCGCGGTCAGCGTGCCATCCATGCCGTGCTGGGTGCTGCGGTCTTGCAACGTGTAGCGCCCGCCCAGCACCACCGCCCAGCGCTCGAGCGGACGCAGGCGCACCGAGCCGTAGAGACCTGATTTTTGCGCATTCGTCTGGGAGCCAGTAGTCCAGTCGCCCAGCGGAAAGCCCGGGTCCAGCGGCGGCGTGCGATCGAAGATATTGGCCGGCCCGATGCGGGGCCACAGGCTGCGGCTGACATCACGCGTGCGCTGCACATCCATCCCAAAAATCAGATCGTGGCGCTGGCCAAAGGCGTCGAAACCGCCCTGCGCGTTGACGTCCAGGCTGGTTTCGCGCTCTTTGGCCATGCCCTGGTGAATCCACCAGTCGGTACCAACCAGCGTACCGGGCGCAGGCGCACCCTCAATCTCGGCCGCGTTGACGCCCTCATTGAAGCGGGTGTGCCGCAGTTGTGCCTTGAGCAGCCAGCTCGGTGAGAGCTGGTGCTCCAGCTTGGCGAACAGCGCCGTGTTCTCGCGGTGAATCCAGTTCCAGGGAGTACCCATGTTGGTGCTGCGCGGCAGACCGATGTCGCTGCCGTCGGCGTAGCGCGGCAGACTGGCATTGAAGCCTGGGTTGCGGTCGTTCTGGTAACTCGTGCCCAGGGTCAGCAGGGTTTCGGGCCCGACGTCCACTTCCACGGTGCCATAGAGCATCTTGCGCTGCAGCCGCGAGGGCTCGGCCATCTCGTGGCGGTCGTGCGAGACCGCCACCAGCCGAGCGCGCACGCTGCTCTCGGCGTTGAGGGGGCCGGTGGCGTCCAACTCGGCGCGGTAGTTGGACAAGCTGCCCGCCGACAACAGCATCTGGGTCTGGCGCTTGGCCAGCGGGCGCTTGTAGGTGAAGTTGATGACACCGCCCGCCTCGCCCGCACCAAACAGCCCATCGGCGCCGCGCAGCAGGCTCACGCTGTCGAACTGCGCCATGTCCTGGCTGCGGCTGCCCGAGCGCGTGGAGCCGGCACCGCCGCCGTCATAGCGGATGTTGGTGATCGGCAGACCGCGCGCCTGGTAGGCGGTGTCCAGCCATGTCTCTTCGCGCGTCACGCCGGTGGTCTGGCCCATCACATCGTCGAGCGTGCGCAGCGCCTGGTCGTCCATGCGCTGGCGCGTCACCACCGTGACCGACTGGGCGATTTCGCGCAGCGACTGTGCCGTCTTGCCCACCTCCACACCGCGCGGCATGTAGGTATCGCTGGATTCGCTGTACACGTTGGGCGCTGCTTTTTCGGTCACCCGCACTTCGTCCAATGCGGGGGCAGTGCTGGCCGATGTCGGCGCCTCCTGTGCAAAGCTGGCACGGGGCAAGGCACTGACCAGGCAGGCGGCCGCAGCAACAGCATGCAAAGCAGCGGGTGCAGCGCGGCGAAAGGAAGGGGGACAGCGGTAAGGCATAGAGCGGTTCGTTATCAAGGGCCATGGAAGGCGCCCCACCGAGAAGGCCCACAGAGCGAGGCTGCGACAGCGCGCAACGTGGAAGCGCGCTGCAACAAACGGCACACACACCACAACCTATCGCCCCGCACAGACCACGGTAGTGGACGGCAAGGAATGCTGTGGCTGGGAGGGCAAAAACCGCACCGGGCTGGCAGTCAGCATGAAAATGAGATTGATTCTCAACAACATGCGGGATGCGATTCTAAATGCCAAATCCGACGTTGGAACCGGCTGTGGCAAGAATGAAACAGGATGTGCGGCGACGCAATTTCTGCCATTCACCACCACCCATATTTTTAATAAAAATATGCTCCTAACGCTTACATAGCAAGCGCTTATAGCTATGTTATTAATAGCAAAAATGGATTCATCCACGTTTTCATTGCGCGGATTTTTGGTGTGATCCGTGGCCAGAAGTTGATCACAGCACGGGCGGCAACCACGCCCTCAAGGCTGCAACGCTGCACGGTCTGAAGCAGCCCCAGTCAAAAATTCAAATAAGAATTACTTTCATTTATATAATCAAAAAATTCGCTGTCATTGCCATGGGTGTTGCTGCACCAAACCACCTGCACTGCCCCTGCGCACCAATTTTTATTTCACCATCCCCGGAGAATCCGCGTGCCCCTCACCTTGATGAACAAGCCCCTGTTGGCAACCGCGCTGACCTTCGCGGCCCTGAGCAGTAGCACTGCGGTGTATGCCCAAGTTGCTGGCATGCAGGCACAACAACCCATCAGCACCCATGCCGTGGCGGGCCATTACGCCGCGCTGGTCTATGCCAACTACAGCGACACCCTGGCCAGCGCCAAGGCGATGCAAACAGCGGTGCGGGCTTTTGTCGCCCAGCCCTCGGAGCCAACACTGGCCCAGGCACGCAAAACCTGGCTGACAGCGCGCGAGTTCTATGGTCAAACTGAGGCTTTTCGCTTCTACGGCGGTCCCATCGACGACGAAAACGGCCCCGAAGGCCGACTCAACGCCTGGCCCATGGATGAGTCGTATGTCGATAGCGTGTCGGGCAGGCCCAGCGCCGGCCTGGTAAACAACCCCAAGTTCACCATCACCAAGAAAAACCTGATCGCACAAAACGAGCGTGGCGGCGAAGAAAACATTGCCACTGGATGGCACGCCATCGAATTTTTTCTGTGGGGCCAAGACCTGTCTGACACCGGCCCCGGCGAGCGCAACTTTGAGGACTTCGTGGACGGCAAAGCGCCCCACGCCGACCGCCGCCGCCAATACCTCAGCGTGGTGACCGACCTGCTGGTGGACGACCTGAGCAAACTCACGCAGGCGTGGGCGCCCGGCGTGAAGGGCAATTACCGCGCCCAGTTCGTGCGCGGCGGCACCGAATCGGTGCGCAAGATGCTGGTGGGCCTGGGCTCGCTCTCGCGCGGCGAACTGGCCGGCGAGCGGCTGGAGGTGGCACTCAACAGCCAGGATCAGGAAGACGAACATTCGTGCTTTTCGGACAACACGCACCGCGATGCCGTGGCCAATGCGCTGGGCATTCAAAACGTATGGCTGGGGCAGTACCAGCGCGCCGACGGCAGCACCCTCAAAGGTGCGTCACTGCGCGATCTGGTGGCCACCAAAGACGCAGCGCTGGCAGAAAAGATCACACGCCAGATAGCCGCATCGGTACACGCAGCGCAGGCCATCCAAGCGCCCTTTGACCGCGAAATCATCGGTGGCAACGACGCCCCTGGCCGCCAGCGCATCCAAAAGACCATCGACAGCCTGACCCAGCAAAGTAAAGATTTGGTGGCTGGCGCCAACGCCATCGGCATCACCCGCCTGACGCTGGCGCAACCTTGAAACCGCTGCGTTTGCTTGCCATGCCCCTGTGCTTCTCTTCCCTGCGCCGACGCCTGGGACACCTGGTAGTTGCCAGTGTCAGCCTGGTAACTCTGGGCAGCCTGCTGGCCGACACCCCCACCGACCCCTTGGGCGAAAAGGTAGGCGGTGACACCACAGTGTTTGCCACCGGGCGCAATGCCTTCTCATTCCCCGCAGCCAACCTGTCGGATGCCGAGCGCACACGATTTGCCATCGGCAACTCGTTCTTTCGCCGCAACTGGGTCGAGGCACCGGCTTCCACCAAGGCACGCGATGGCCTGGGGCCGCATTTCATTGCACGCTCATGTGGCGGCTGCCACGTGCAGGATGGCCGGGGCGCGCCGCCAGACATGTTCAACCGGCTGGGCGAAACCCAAGACCCCACCGTCGCACTGCTGATGCGCTTGTCCATCCCTGGCACAGATACCCACGGCAGCCCCCGGCCCGATCCCGTGTATGGCGACCAGCTCAACAACGCAGCCGTCCAAGGCGTCAGGCCCGAAGGGCGCGTAACCCTGCGCTACCAGAGCGTGCAAGGGCAGTTTGCCGACGGCACACCCTACGAACTGCTCGCACCCCACTATGGCTTTGCCGATTTGGGTTATGGCCCCTTGCACCCTCAAGTGAGGGTCAGCCCGCGGATTGCCCCCCAGCTCATTGGCGTGGGGCTGCTGGAAGCCATTGCCGAGGCCGACATCCTGGCCAATGCAACCGACCAAGCCGCCGCACCGGGCCCCATCAAAGGCGTTCCCAACCGGGTGTGGGATGCGCCCTCGGGCCGCATGATGCTCGGTCGCTTTGGCTGGAAAGCCAACGTAGCGACCATCGCACACCAAACGGGCGCTGCCTTTGTCGGTGACATGGGCATCACCTCGCGCCACTTTGCCCAGGAGGCATGCAGGCCCGCGCAAACCGATTGCTTGGCAGCGCCCAGCGGCAAAAGCGCTGGCGCACAAGGCCAGACAGATGTCGAAATTGACGACCAAACCCTGAACAACGTGGTGTTCTACCAAGCCACGCTAGCACCACCGGCACGCCGCAAACCCGAGGATGTACAGGTGCTGCGTGGCCAGGCGCTGTTTGCCAAGGCCCAATGTGCCACCTGCCACCGCCCTAGCTATGTCACCCAGCACGGCCCTTTTGCACACCTGACCAGCAAGGCCCTATCGGATCAGCGCATCTGGCCCTACACCGACCTGCTGCTGCACGACATGGGCGAGCGTTTGGCTGACAACCGCCCCGACTTTGGCGCCAATGGTCGACAGTGGAAAACGCCACCGCTATGGGGCACTGGCCTGATCCGGGACGTGAATGGCCACACCAGGCTGCTGCACGACGGGCGCGCACGCGGCGTACTGGAAGCCGTGCTGTGGCACGGCGGCGAAGCCGAAGATAGCCGCAGTCAAGTGCTGAAAATGTCCCCCGCAGAGCGCGCTGCGCTGGTGGCGTTTGTGGAATCCTTATGACACCGTACTCTCCCGTCTGGAGCGCTTACCAACGCCTGCGGCGGCCCCTGCGGCACGCTGCGGTGCTGGCACTGGCGCTGTGGGCCAGCACTGCCGTGCAGGCGCAAAGCACCTGGCAGCGCGAGGCTGTGCCCTACTACGACACCGTGCACATGCTGCAAGGCCTCTATGGCCACTGGGCCTTGCCACGTGCCCAGGGCTTCGAGCGCACCGCACAGGCACTGCCACCGGCCATCAGCGCACTGTGCAACGCCCCTGCCGAGGCAGGGCAGGCGGCGCTGGCACGCGCACGCAGCGCCTGGCAAGACACCACGCTGGCGTGGGAGCAGTTGTCGACACTGGCCATCGGGCCGGTGGTCGAGCGCCGCTCGCTGCGCAGCATCGACTTTGCGCCCACCCGGCCAGCGCTGATTGCACGGGCCATCGCCACCCAGCCCCAGGGCGCACTCGCCTTTGAGCGCATCGGCACCCCGGCCAAAGGGTTGCCTGCGCTTGAATGGTTACTGTGGACACAGCCTGTGGCACCGGGCACACCGGCCTGTCGCTATGCCCACGAGGTAGCCCTTGACCTGCTGCGCGAGGCCACCGCCCTGCAAACAGCCTATGCGCAGGCAGCCGCCACGGATTGGGGCACCGAAGACCAGCAAGAGCGCTCGGCCCAGGCCATGAGCGAATTCGTGAATCAATGGGTCGGTGGCCTGGAACGCCTGCGCTGGGCACACATGGAGAAACCCCTGCGCGCCGCCCAAGTCACGCGTCCTCCCGACTACCCGCGCGCTTCCAGTGGACAGACGCTCGCTGCATGGAACGCTGCCTGGGCAGCTCTGCGCAGCGCCACGCTCCTGGCCGATAGCAACGCAGCCCCTGTGCCGGGCAGTACCCTGGTGCCACTGGAAACACAACTGCGCGGCATGGGCCTGAATCCCCTGGCCGATCGCCTACGCACCGCCGCACTGCGTGTAGACACCGCACTGGCGGGAGTAGCCCAGGCCGACATACACAGCGGCGCACAAGTGCAGCAGACTGCGCGAGCGCTGGCAGTGCTCAAGCACCTGGCGGAGTCCGAAGTGGCACCCGCACTCAAAGTCAGCATTGGCTTTTCTGACGCGGACGGCGATTGACACACGGGCACCGCATGGCTTTTCTTCGCTCTTCTTTGCCTATCTCTCGCCGCCAGGCGCTGGCCTGGGGCGCAGGCGCGGCAAGCCTGTGTATGGCGCAGCTAACCTACGCTAGTGGTCACCAACACCGCCGCCCTATTCCCGGGACCCTGCAACTGGCTGCGGCGTGGGAGCAAACCGGCGGCTTTCACCTGGGCGTGCTGGCCGTACCCGCCGCCACGGCACCAACGCTACAGGTGCTGACCGCGCTAGAGCTGCCCACCCGGGCCCATGGGATGATCGCTCCGCCAGATGGCAGTGTGCTGGCTGTGGCACGCCGCCCGGGCGACTGGCTGGTACGCTGGCAGCCCGGTAACGCACAAGCGCCGCAATGGCACTGGATAGAACCGGCACGCGCCTTCAACGGCCATGTGTTGGCCAGCCCCGATGGCCAGCGCCTCTACACCACTGAAACCGACCTCGAGACCGGCGCCAGCCTGGTCGGCGTGCGCGACGCACGAAGCCTCGAAAAACTCGACGAATGGCCCACCCATGGCGTGGATGCACACGAACTCATCTGGGATTCTCCCCAAGGCAATGCACCGGCCAGTCTGATCGTGGCCAACGGCGGTGTGCCCACCAGCGCCGACACCGGCCGCAGCAAGCGCGACCTGCACACCATGGACTCATCCCTGGTGCGGCTGCAAGGCGACAGCGGCGCGCTGCTGGGGCAATGGCGACTGTCCGACCAGCGCCTGAGCCTGCGCCACCTGGCTTGGAACACCCAGCGCAACGTACTGGGCATTGCCCTACAGGCCGAGCACGATCAAGAAGCCGAGCGAAGCATGGCTCCGGTGTTGGCGCTGTTCGATGGCCAGGCACTGCACACCGGCGCGCTAGCACCGCTGAATACAGTAACGGCGACAACAGACAGCCACAACCTGCACGGTTACGGCGGCAGCATTGCCGCAACCCGCCACGGCTGGGCTGTCAGCTGTCCGCGCGCCCAGGGCGTAGCGCACTTTGGAATACAGGGGCAATGGCAGGGTCTGGTGCCCCTGCCTGAAGCCTGCGCCTTGGCTGTGTACAACACGCAAGTTTGGGCAGCAGGCCGCAGGCATTCGCTACAAGACATACTGGCCAACACACCGCTCCTCCACCCCCACAGCGCGGCGCTGGCACAAGTGCGCCTGGACAACCACTGGGTAGTTCATTCAGGCGTAAGCGCGCGGCGATCCCATATTGACCTTTGCCGGCCACCCGGGTATCGCTCAAGCGCTCGAAGCCTGCCAGCGATGCGGTAGCAGTTCTCCCACCCGGCTGGCCCTGTGCGTGGGCAGCCGCGTG
>NZ_JAQUAL010000231.1:0-2828 GCF_028687295.1 Simplicispira sp. | reverse complement strand
TTGGGGATGGCAAACACCGGGCCGATGCCCATCTCGTCGGCGCCGCAGCCCGCCACGGCCACGCCGCGGTAGATGCCCAGGGGCGTGAGGCCCCGGCGCTGCGCTTGGGCCGCGCTCATCAGCACCGAGGCCGAGGCGCCATCGGACAACTGCGAGGCGTTGCCAGCGGTGATGAACTCACCCTCGGGCACCCACTGGCCGTTCTTCCAGACGGGTTTGAGCTTGGTCAGGCTCTCCAGCGTGGTGTCGGCACGGTTGCCTTCATCCTGGGTGAGCGTCACGGCCTCGTTGCCGGTGACGTTGCCTTCCTTGTCGAACAGTTGCTTGGTGGTGGCCAGCGGCACGATTTCTTCGGCGAACAGGCCCGCCTGCTGGGCGGCGGCGGTGCGCTGCTGGCTGCGCAGCGAATATTCATCCTGTGCGGCGCGCGAGATGCCGTAGCGGCGGCTGACGATTTCCGCCGTCTCGATCATCTGGATGTAGGCCGTGGGCATGGCCTCCAGCACCGATTTGGACTGCGCGCGGTAGCTGTTCTTGTGCTTGTTCTGCACCAGCGTGATGGATTCCAGGCCACCGGCCACGGCAATGTCCATCTCGCCGGTCATGATGCCCTTGGCGGCGGTGGCAATCGCCATCAGGCCCGAGGCGCACATGCGGTCAATGGCCATGCCGCCCACGCTGTCGGGCAGACCGGCGGTGTAGGCGCACAGGCGGCCCAGGTTGTAGCCCTGGTTGCCCTGCTGGGCGGCGATGCCCAAAATCACGTCGTCCACCTCGTGCCCGGCCACGCCGGCCTTGGCCAGCGCGGCGCGGATCACATGGCCGCCCAGCACCGGCGCCTCGGTGTCGTTGAAGGCCCCCCGGTACGCTTTGCCAATGGGGGTGCGGGCGGTGGAGACGATGACGGCTTCTTGCGGGTTCATGGATTTCTCTCAATCAAAATACAGGCGGCTGATGGTGTCCACCACGCAGCCGGGTTTGTCGGTGCCTTCAATCTCGACGCTGATGCGCACGGTGATCTGCACGCCGTCGCCTTTGACGGGCTCGGCAGCCACCACTTCGCCGCGCCCGCGAATGCGCGCGCCGACCTTGACCGGCGCCGGAAAACGCACCTTGTCGCAGCCGTAGTTCACGCCCATCTTCAGCCGCTCATAGCGCACCAGCTGCGGCAAAAACAGGTTGGCCAGCGACAGCGTCAGGTAGCCATGCGCCACACAGGCGCCAAACGGGCCCGCCCGGGCGCGCTCGGGGTCGACATGGATCCACTGGTGGTCGCCCGTGGCGTCGGCAAAGGTGTTGATGCGCTCTTGCGTGACGGTGATCCATTCGGTAGGCCCCAGGGCCTGCCCCACGGACGCCAGCACGGCAGCGGTCGAGTCCAGACAGAGTTGCTCGGCCATGCTCAAGCCCGCTGGGAGCTGACCGACACCACTTCGCCGGTCATGTAAGACGAGTAATCGCTGGCCAGGAAAATCATCACGTTGGCGACTTCCCAGGGTTCGGCGCCCCGGCCAAAGGCTTCCTTGGCCGACAGCTCGCTCAGCAGCTCTTCGGAGGCCGATTTCTTCAAAAAGGCGTGGATGGCAATCGAGGGTGCCACGGCATTGATGCGGATGCCGAACTCGGCGGCCTCCATGGCGGCGCAGCGCGTCAGCGCCATCACACCGGCCTTGGCGGCGGCGTAGTGCGCCTGCTCGACCTGGGCGCGCCAGCCCAGCACCGAGGCGTTGTTGATGATGACGCCCTGGCCGCGCGGCTGCATCACCTTGAGGGCCGCGCGCATGACGCGGAAGGTGCCGGTCAGCGTCACGTCAATGACCTTGTGCCACTCGGCATCTTCCATGTCCACCACGCGGCGGCTGGTGCCCAACCCGGCGTTGTTGATCAGCACGTCGATGCCGCCCAGTTGCTCCTGGGCCGCACGGATAAGCGACTGCACCTGGCTCTCCTGGCTGACGTCGCACAGGTGGCCATAGACCTCCTGCAACCCAGTCTCCTGGCGGATGGCCTCGACGGCCTCGCTCAGGCGGCGCTCGTGCACATCGGAAATCAGGAGGGCGCGGCAGCCTTCTTCAGCGGCGCGCTTGGCGGCGGCAAAGCCGATGCCAGCACCGGCAGCAGCAGTCACCAGCACGGATTTGCCACGCATCAGGCCGTGGGCGGGAACATATTCGGGAGCAGGCTTCATGGGTCAAACATCCATCGCAGTTGATGGATGCCATGGTGCTTTCAGCCCCCACAGCGCACATCGTCTGCTTGGACGATAGAGGGTGCCAGCCCTGCACCCAGCGCACTGGCGGTGCTCCCGCACACCGCCCTGGGCGAGCCCCGGTCAGCGCGGCATTTGCAGCGCGCGCTCGGCCATCAGGTTGAGCTGTATTTCATTGCTGCCCGCGTAGATGGTGTCGGCACGGCTGACCAGCCAAAGCCGCTGCAGCGTCTGGTGCAACGGGTCATTGCTGGCGATGTCGCCGTCTGCGCCCAGCACGTCCATGGCCAACTCGCCCAGCGTGCGGCGCCAGTTAGACCAAGCGTATTTGCTGATGCTGGACGCGCGTGCCGGTGCGTCATCGCCCGAGGTTCGTAGCGCGTGGCTGCGCAGCGTCTGCAAGCCCAACGCGGCGTGGGCGATGCGCTGGCGCAGCAGCGGGTCGCGGGCGGCGCCGTTGCGCCGGGCCACTTCCATCACCTGCTCCAGCTCGCTCTGGAAGTGGGCCTGCTGCCCCAGCGTCGAAGCACCGCGCTCGCAGCCCAGCAGGTACATGGCCACCGTCCAGCCCTGCCCCGGCGCGCCCAGGTGCAACGCGCCTTCGGTGCGGGCGCCGTCA
>NZ_JAQUAL010000003.1:0-51631 GCF_028687295.1 Simplicispira sp. | reverse complement strand
GGCCCGGCGGCAGCTCGGGCAGCGCCTGCCCCCTGTGCGATGCCGACGGCGGCCAGCTCATCTGGCGCGGCGAGAAGCTGCGGGTGATCCGTGCCGACGAGGCGGGCTTTCCGGCGTTTTACCGCGTAGTCTGGAATGCCCATGTGGCCGAGTTTTCTGACCTCAGCCCCGCCGACCGCGCCCACTGCATGGACGTGGTGGTGCAGGTGGAGCAGGCCCTGCGCCAGCACCTGCAGCCCACCAAAATCAACCTGGCCACGCTGGGCAACATGGTGGCGCACCTGCACTGGCACGTGATTGCGCGCTTTGACTGGGACAGCCACTTTCCGGCGCCCGTCTGGGCCACCGCCCAGCGCCCGCGCGACGCTGCACCAGAAGACGCCCTGCGTGCGCGCCTGCCCGCGCTGGAGGCGCAGTTGCGGGCGTCTTTGGGTTGAGTGAGGGAGGCTGGGGCGCGTTCAGCGCCCTTTGCTCCCGAGCACCAGCAGCAGGCCCCCGGCCACGATGGCCGCAATGCCTGCCCAGACGGGAATATTGACCGTTTCGGTCTCTTTCACGGACAGCTCGATCGGCCCCAATTTCATGGCTGTGGTGTCTTTGGTGTAGCTGAAGCTGCCGTATGCCAGGCCCAGCACACCGCCAATGATGAGCGCGATGGCAGCGAGTTTGATGGCGTTCAAGGTGTGGCCTCCTGTGGGTGCGCCCGGCGGCCATTGCCAGCGGCGTTGAAGCGGCCAGACGCGGTGCATTGGAACACGAGAACTGCGCCACGGCGGGCGCGGGCGCGGGCGCCCAGGCCGGTTTCAGCCGCCACCGGGAGCGGTTGGCTGTGCAAAGTCAGTCCACCTGCGCATGGTGGGACTGCGCCAGTGCAATAGCGGACTGAATGGCCGCACGTGCTTGCGGGCTATTTTTCCAGCAGGTGGAGCCCACCATCGCAGAAGCCCTTGAAACAATATCCAGGGTATTGGCCTTGCTCAAATGTGCCAACGACTCATACCCCATCTGCTCCAGGCGGGCCACTACGGTAGGGCCAACGCCTTTGACGGCCAGAAGGGATTTTCTTTCAGAGGGTGGAAATGGCATGGGTTCTCTTCAACAGGAGGAAATTAAATCCAGACCCAAAAACTGGGTGCCGGGCACAGGGTTGAATGTGACGGGCGCTGTGGGCCGAAAACCCAGTGAGGCATACATGTGTTGCGCCCGCGTGAATTCGGGCAAGACATCCAGGCAAATGCGCGAATAGCCCGCCTCCCGTGCGGCGGCAATGGTGCTTTCAACCAGCCGACGGCCCAGGCCATCGCCCCGTGCTGCGGGCTGGACATAGACCCGCTTCATTTCGCAGACGCTGGCATCCACTTTGCGCAGTGCGGCGCACCCCACCACCGCCCCATTTTTCCACGCCAGCAGCAGGCGTCCTTCCGGTGCGGCGTATTTGCCCGGCAGGGCCGCGAATTCTGACTCGTAATCCTGAAAATCGAGATTCACACTGGGGCTGGCCACATATTCCCGAAAAATGGTGATGACGCGCTCCAAGTCTTCAGGGAATATGGCAGGTTTGATGGCGTTCATGGTGTCAGGGCACTGAATGAAGAAAGTGGGTGCCAATCGGGGGACACAAAAACGCCATGTTATGCCGGATGTGTGCTGCGCCCAATGCTGGCCAGAACTGCGGGGGCAATGAGCCGGTGCATGGGTTTGACAGGAAGCATATACAGGCTGCCCAGCCTGTTTTTTACGTGAACAACGGTTGTGATGGTGATGGCAACCAGTTTTTTTTCTGGCACTTCATGGCGATGGATGCTGAGAACCACGTCCAAATGCTTGTCTTTATCGCCGATGAGGGCTTCATCAAAGTGGTTTTCAAAAACCGTGAAAATACCTACGCGATCACCAGTCTTATAGGACGCTGCCATTTTGTCAGCAGCCAGTTCAGATAATGCGCCCAGGTTTTTGAGCCCTGCGAGCTGGACAATGCGGTTGCGTACTGCCATGCACATGCCAATCCAGCGGGGCGTTTGCTTGGCTGCAAGAAGAAAATGGTCGAGTGCAGACAGGCTGGTGTCGGTTGAATGGATACTCCAGGAGTCATGAAAGCTGGCATCTTTCAAAAATCCGGTAATGCGACTATGGGGTGGCGCAGTAGATTCAAAGGGAGTATTTTTTTGCGGCACGGAAGACGCTTTTTGCAAGCAGATTTTGGTTGGGTTGAAATGTCGGGTCAGGTGCTTGCGCCACGGAGGCGGCGCAGTGCTTCCAAAATGATAGCTGTTAGCGCTTATCGTACAAGCGCTACAGGCCAAAAAGGCTTGAAACTGACGCTGCACCCCAAGGTGAAGCCCAGCACACCGCCATGGGGCTGGTGGAGCGATTGTTTAGGCCGCGCTCAGCCTGCGGATCTGGTCGATGCTTGAACCCTGATAAGAGCCAGTATGTCAGGCATGGACGTCGAGGTTAGTGCCAAGAGGGCCCTCTTTGCGTGCGCTAAGAGAGGAGGATGGGGGCGAGTTTGATTCACGCGCCGCCTCCGTTCGGCGCTGGGCCTTGTCTTGGGCCTTTTGGGCGTCTGCCTGCTGAATCGCTGTGATCTGCTGTTGGATGAGTTGGATCTGCGCCTGCAGTTGCTCTGCCCGTTTCTGCTTCGCCTTGGCATCCATTGTGGTATCACCAGCAATGTTCTTTAGCTCGTTGGTCAAGTTCTTTATCTGCTTTTGGAGCTTGGCAATCTCTGCGGCTGAATTGGAACCACTGCCAGCGCCGACACTTGCGGACGCAATGGCTGATGAATTAGTTGAAGATAGTTGCATGGTGGACTACGGTTGAGGCTGAGGCATACAGCAATGTCGGACTCTTAGCGAGTTTCTTCAGCATATCGCCAAGCATATTAGCCTGCCAGACGCGTTCAATCTCTGGCATCAGCACTTCGTCACGCTTGGCTCGGTCGCAGCGCTGGTGTGGCTCGTGCAGCAGCGCTGCATGTCATCGATACGCCGACGGGGCTACCTACAGCACTTTGCAGACTGGCTCGTTCGACTTCTTCATTGCTCAATCCGTTCAGAGAAAAGAGCCTCCTCAAAAGCTGGGGCGATTCGCTTACCAACGCCAGATATAGAAGGCAGCGGCCAGGAAAATGAGCGCTGACAAAAAGGAGATGCTTGCCCAACCCGGACGCAAGAGAAGGCTCTTCTTTGGATGCTTGGGGTTGTAGTAAATAAGTACCTTCCCTGTTTCACTCGCTCTGACCTGACTAGGCAGGATTTTCGCTGTGTTCTTGAGCATGCCTGAGGCAGACATTTTCCATATCGATATTTCTCGGCCCGCATAGGACTGACCATTAACCTCATACCTATAAAGCGCCGAAGGTACATAGTCTTGGTCTCTGGTGCCAGGGTTGGGACTTCCCAGCGGGCGAATTCCAAGGCTGAGAAGTTGACCTTCCACCTGAGGCCACCTGCGAACTCGCAGCGCATGCCACAGCGAACCTACCAAAACGATGAGCACATACAGGGTGGCCCAGAAGTGGATGCCCTGCAACTCTTTGCGGAGTGCTAAATCAAGCATGCGTTGAAGATAATCGAGCATGGCTTGCGAAGCCTAACGAACAAGGTAAGCGGATGGCCGTAGGCCAGTCCGCTTGAGTGAAAGGTTAGAAAACTATTTTTTTGAGAAAATGTGTGCTAAATAAAGGCTTCGACTCTTTGCATTCATTGAGTGGCCAGCACTTTTGCACCAATTTAAATAGTCTTCCGGATTGGTTTCGACTTTTTGAAGAAGAACACCTTGAGTTGCAAGTTCGGCAATTTTTCGGTTAACCGCTGCAACCCATTCATTGTATGAGGGGCCAAAGTGGTTTTTGTCTTCGCAGATGTCTTTGTATTTTTTCCATGTGGCTTCATCTTTGAACCATGTCACTTGATTAGACATTTATTCTCCTCAAAAACTTCTAACGGACAAGATAAGCCGCCCGCAGTATGCGGGTCGGCTTGAGCGCCGGGTTAGGCCGCTACTCATACCGAATCTTTTTCGACTTAATCACTTCAACAGCATTGTCGTGTAGCGATCCGGGAATAACATCCTTTAAGTGCAAGACACCGTTACCTGAATACTGTACGTGAATTCTCCATCCGGAGATTTTGTCGACGTCAGCCCGATAAACAGCCTGCTTAATGCCCGTCACTTTATGCAGCCTGGTGACCGGGAACTGTCGGCTCTTATGGCATTCGTTGTTCTGAAGTTCAGCCAGGGCCTCCAAGAATTGAATTCGATGCCTGTCATCCGGGAGCGATTTCTGCGCATCATAGATGACCCCATATTCGTCTAATAGGGCTTTAATCTCAGCCATTACCCTGCCCCCCAGACCGCAATTGTTGGTAGAGGGACTCAACAATTGAATTGAACGCACGATCAAGCAGATCATGCTTCACGACGCGTATCAGAGTGACGAGCTTTCTATCAAACAGTGGATCGTTCTCGATCGTTAGGATGACTCTAATTTGTTGAGTTGCCCTAAGTACATACAGGCTCGAATCAAACCCTTCTGGCAATGGAGGCATATGCGGTTGATAAATGTGATGGGTTGAATCACCTCGATCCACATCAAATCCTGCTGCATATTTATCGATGCTAACTGCTATGCGACGCTGGTCGTCTTTTGATAGACGATCCATGTCTTTCTCAAAGCGGCGAGTAATGTCGAACTGAAGTTCCATGCGTGTGTATAAAGAGACCTAACGAATGAAAGTCAGCCGCCCGCCGAAGGCGGGTCGGCTTGACTGCACAGTTAGACCCAGACGCCAAAACGGGAAACCCCAACTTGACGACGGGCGCGAACCGCGAAAAAGCACTGCGCCACCGAAGCGGCGCAATGCTTGAAAAATGATAGCTGGTGGCGCTTGCTGTGCAATGGCTAGAGGCCAAAAATACTTGAAACTGACGCTGCGCCCAAAGGCGAAGTCCGGCACACGGCAAAAAACCCAGCGGATAAACGCTTGAGAAGGTAAATGCTGCTGGATATTGCATGGCCTAAATAATGCGGGTTTTGAGCGGACTAACGTAAAAGTGTGGGGCTGCGCGCTTTTGCGCAGTCACTCTCGACTGCCGAGTTAGGCCTTTGCTGTATCAATTATTTCTTTCACCGCACGGTCAGGACTTAAGAACAGAAGGCTCTTATCTTTTGGCTCAGGTGACCAAACTCCAGTTACCTTATTGCGAAAGCATTCTTCACTAACTTGCGAGCCAAAATAGCGCTGAATTTTTTGTAAATGCTTCATACTAGGTCGCACTCGGCGCCAATGATCAAAGAACGGATTATCTCCATCTTGGTCATATTTTTTGTCTTTGGTCTTGCAATTGCGGAGAAGAGCCGTAATTTCGTTATCAGTGGGAGATTTGATGATCGCTCCCGAGGCTACATCATGGAGAACGGACTTCAACGTCAAGAAAAATTGTTTGTTCTTGTAGATGCCATCTTCAGTTACTAATGCCTCCTTTATAACGGCATATGCCTCACCAGGGATTCGTTCAGAAAGAACTCCATTCGTCACATCGCATTGCCACGCTACGTTCTTATCGGATATTCCTATCGTCAACGTTTTGGAACGACCAAAAAATACCCCACGAACCTGCAGTATTTTGAACTGAAAAGCAAACAATATCGATTCGTTACGCTGGCCGTGTGCCACCGTCAACAGTCCCGGCAATATGTCAGATATATTTTCCACTGCGTATCCTATGGCCTAACGGAAAAGATAAGCTACCCGCTTTAGCGGGTCGGCTTGATCTGATGGTTAGAACCATCTTCTTTGTTTAGCTCTGAATTAACGCCGCGAAATTTATAAATTCTTTTTGATACCCTTCGACCGGAGGCGGAAGCTCCCAAGGAAATGGACTGTTCTTTTGCTTTGACTCCTAAGCTGCCATCTGCATTTAGGTCATAAAACTCTTCAATTTCGACTTCCTCTGCAATTTCAATTCGCTTGGCAATTGCAAGTTCTTGTGCAACTTTTGCTTGAGCTTCGGCCATCTGCATTTGTAGCTCTTGTTTTTTTGCGACTAACTCGAGTTCTTCGAGTGTTTTTTTGCTTGGATCATCTTTAATTGATTCAAGAGCATATTCTGCAATTTTGCTAACAAGAAATCCCGTAGGGTTTAGTGCAATAGATGCAACAGTAAGTATGGATGACATGTTATTTTCTCTAACGAAAAAGCTAAGCCGACCGCCGAAGGCGGGTCGGCTTGAGCGACAGGTTAGGATTTACTGATCTCGTAAAGCTCTTCAAATACATGATTTGGCATCCAAGTTTCGTATTGCTCTGGTGTTCCGCACTTGCGCACGACGAGATAGCCAAGACATATATGCCTGTGGCTGCTAGGTGGTGGCTGCATTTTTTGGCTTGAACTGAATTTTTGGTAACGATAACCATAGTCGCGATTTGAAATTTCAACTGCTTTTACAGTTAAGCCGTATTTTTTTGCCATTTCCTTGTTTAGTGCCGAATAGCTCACCATCTTCTCTAGCGAGACAAATGGCCGTTCTTTCCAGTCAAGTAAATTCATAAAAGTGATCCGTTTTACACCCTAACGTTCAAATTCAGCGGCGCCGTCAGGCGTCCGCTGGAATGCAGGGTTAGCCATTACTTCCATCCGAAAATACCGCCATCTTTGACAGGTGGCCCAATTCAAAGATTGCCCTTATTCGACCAGAGAGTTGCGCCACAAATACTCCTCGCGCGACGTCTGTTGTCAGCGAGGCCTCAAGTGCTGCGACAACCGCAGCCTTGTTCTTATCTTGATGGTACTCAGCACCATTGAGCCAAATCTTGCTTGTCGCATCGTTGAACAAGGGCGTTTTGTTAATGCTGATCTGAAAGTACGGCTGATAGTCTCCACGTTCGTACCAATCACGCAAGCAGTTCAGATGCTTGGCGAGCGCCGTGCCGTCCGATTTTCCAAAGAACACTGCGAGGATCTTTTCGAAAGAAGCGTCTTCCTTGGCCAGGAAGAATGGGCGTGCCAAGTGGAGCAACTCGCAGACGTGCCCGTAGTCGAACGGGGAAATGGTGAACTTAGAACCTTCAGCGGCCGTCCATGTGAAGTTTTTCAGGACAGGAAAGCCGACCGTAAAAATTGCAGCGCCTTTCAGCCGATCACAGTTGGCAACATATTTTCCGATCAAGCTAAGTTCCTGCGCATCAAACGAGAGCGGAACCGAGTGAACCTCATTTTCGTCCTCGGATGTGAGGTGAAGGGTGATCGTCTTCATGGTATGGCTAACGCCGAAAGTAAGCCGCCCGCCGAAGGCGGGTCGGCTTGACTGCACAGTTAGACCCAGGCGTCAAAACGGGAAACCCCAACTTGACGACGAGCGCGAACTGCGAAAAAGCATTGCGCCACGGAGGCGGCGCAATGCTTGCAAAATGATAGCTAGTGGCGCTTGCTGCGCGCGGGCTGGAAGCCAAAAAGGCTCGAACCCAGCGCAGCGCCTCCAGGCGAAGCCCGGCACACGGCAAAAAACCCAACGGATAACCGCTTGAGAAAATAAATTCCGGTGAATAAAGCATGGGCTAAATAATGCGGGTTTTGAAGCGACTAACGAACAAGCTAAGCCGACCGCCGAAGGCGGGTCGGCTTGAGCGCTGGGTTAGGAACTAATTTACTTTTCAATGATGAAGCCGATGCCGTTGGACAACTTCATGACCCATTCATGATCTGACTGAACTTGGTCATTTCCCATTACCGGATATCTGCTGCACCAAGGTTCAGGCTTAATATCCATGCCTTGGCACAACTCATGTGCTTTTGCTCGAAGCATGTCGGGATCATCAGAAATCATTACGACTTCATTGGTGTAGATTTTCTCGCCATCTTCACCTCGTGTTGGGGCTGATTTAATTAATTGCATCAGATTTTCTAACGAACAAGGTAAGCCGCCCGCAGTATGCGGGTCGGCTTGAGCGCTGGGTTAGACATCATCTTGGTAAGCAAACCTCTCCGCTCGCGAGAAGACGGACACCATGTTCTTGTGCCCCAACTCCAAACAGCTGACCAAGTGAAGTAAGCAAGGTTGCATGATCATCGCCTCGTAGGGCATTAAGAGCTGCCGCCGGCACGAGGGTTACTTCAGGTTCAGCTGCTGCCGCACGCACAAGAAAAGCGAGTTGCTCCCCTTGAAGCCAAGTGCTTACATAAGGAACAACTGAGTTAAAGCCAGCCGCATAGACTTTTTTTGCATATACCGACCTACCTAGACATGCAACTCTAGCTCCTTTGTCATGCGAGAAGAGCGCGTTACGAAGTGTCTTAAAGCGCGTTTGCGATCCACCTTTATGCCGACGCCACTTCGGAGTATTGGATTTCAGATCCATCTGATGCATTCCAAACTCGACGACTCCATCTGAATCAAGTGATGAAAGCATGTGCTGCCAATCCATTTTGTGCTCCCTCCGTACTAAAGAGTGGACAAGTCTTTAGGAAGTATTTCTAACGAACAAGGCAAGCCGACCGCCGTAGGCGGGTCGGCTTGACCGATGGGTTAGATATTTAGAACGGAATTGGCAAATGGAGTTTTTCTTTTATTAGCTGATAAACCTGTGCATGAGTGAATCGGAAAATATCTCCCTTTGCACAAGAGTCTTTTAGAAATCTCAAAACAGCCTCTTTATTTCCACCGTAATGACTTGCCACTTGTGCATGTTCATACTCTTGATTGCAGTTGAACATCAGGTCATCTTTTGCTTTGTCTCTTGCCATTCTTCTGCTCCTAATGAAATCTAACGTTTGAGTTCAGCGGCCGCCGAAAGCGGTCCGCTGGAATGATGGGTTAGGCGTGAATTTCGTCACGCACCTTCAACATCAGCGATATGTTGTGAAGCTGGCGGAAATGCGTTGGACGGTTTTGTGCTCAACTCAAAGAGCCGATTGAATATTTTTTCTTCTGCTTTCAACGGCGCTTGCATATCCTGCTGCCCAAAGAACGCCGCAAGATAACCGCAACCAGCGTGAAGCACACCGATTAATATTTCTTCAAGCTGACATACTGTCGCAGCCCTAAATCCGTCAGTATTTTTCTCGCCCGTCTGATGAGCTGAAAAAAAGTAACTTACTCCGAAGGGCGAGCCATGAATAATTTCTGACGAAAGACTGTAGATAAGAAAATCGGCCGTGAGCAGGCGTGATGCTGCGCGACGGCCTGCAAGCTCTCCCACCATTCTGATACGGCTTGGAACATCAAGATTCGTCCAACTGCCTTTGCCTTTTCCGTTGAACTCAGGAAACTTTTCCGTAAGAGTCGCCTGCGGATCGGCATCTGAGCGAATCTCCAGAGAAAACTCTCCGCTTCCTCTCTTCCTGTTGAAATGTTTCCAAGCGGCATAGTCGATGTATCGAATAGCCCGCGATGCGACTTCATCGGATTCAGCTAGAAGGTAGCTGGCGTTTAGAAATGACTCGAATGCTGAACGGGCAACTGGATACGCATCTCGAACGGGTATGCCACGAAGCTTCGCTATGCGAAGCAATGTTTCGAGCGATTGGCCCGCTCCCATCGCTAGATACGTACTAATACGCCTCTGGCTGTCGCCAAGTCTGCATTCCAGCCTTTCCCCTTCAAAAGTAGCAGGACCCTCAGATGCGACGTAGAGCGCAAGACGAAGGAACTCCTGCTGGAACATTGCCAATCCTCGGAGTGCGTCAATAAGCGGTAGTTTCTCGATATCCATGGACTGCCTGGTGATGCTGCCTAACGCCGAAAGTAAGCCGCCCGCCGAAGGCGGGTCGGCTTGACTGCACAGTTAGACCCAAACGCCAGAACGGGAAACCCCAAATTGACGACGGGCACGAACTGCGAAAAAGCACTGCGCCACCGAGGCGGCGTAACGCTTGCAAAATGATAGCTGCTAGCGCAAGCTGCGCAAAGGCTGAAGGCCAAAAAGGCTTGAAACTGGCGCAGCACCCAAAGGCGAAGCCCGGCACACGGCAAAACACCTAGCGAATAACCGCTTGAGAAGGTGAATACCGGTGAATAAAGCATGGGCTAAATAAAGCGGGGTCTCAGCGGGACTAACGGACAAGTTCAGTGGGCGGCGTAGCCGATCCACTGCAACGCCGGGTTAGTAATATCAATCCCACCAGCAGTAAAGCGGATTTCCGCAGACACCATACGCGCCCAAGTTGTTGCGATCATTTCCCCAAAAGCAGTAATACTCTCCTTCTTCTGGTTCAAGTACCAGCCAATAGCCTTCGCTTTTTGCCAGAAGATAACCTGAAACTTTTGAACCAAGTTCTCGATGGCGGAACCCCGGCTCAACTACGGTTGCCGAAACCCATTCAGGAGAAGTCGCGTGTTCACGAACACTGGAGCGAAGCCGTTCAAAGTATGCGGTTTCTTCCTCGCCCTTCGGCACGATGATTCCTGACTCATCGCACAAGTCAACTTCTAGTTGCTTCCAATAGGGATTCACATTGTTCATGGCTAACGAACGAAAGTAAGCCGCCCGCCGAAGGCGGGTCGGCTTGACTGCACAGTTAGACCCAGAAGCCAAAACGGGAAACCCTTAATTGACGACGAGCGCACACCGTGAAAAAGCCTTGCGCCACCAAGGCGACGCAATGCTTGAAAAATGATAGCTGGTGGCGCTTGCTGTGCAAGGGCTAGCGGCCAAAAAAGCTTGAAACCAACGCAGCGCCCAAAGGCGAAGCCCGGCACACGGCAAAACACCCAGCGGATAACGCTTGAGAAGGTAAATTCCGGTGAATAAAGCATGGGCTTCAATATTGCGGTTTCTAAGCGGCTAACTAGAATTAGACGACAGCCATCGTAAGCGGACTGGTCTACCAAAACAAGATGTATCTATCAGTACATAGGGATAGCGCCGAGATGATGCCGTTTAGGCAAACCTAAAATTTTGCGGATGACCTTGTTTTTCGATCATGCGGCCCCCGTCGCATCTGCCGTACCAGGGGCTGCCCCAGCGCCCAAGCTGTTGGATCGTATGCGCGACCATTTGCGTACACGCCATTACAGCATTCGCACCGAGACGGCTTATGTCGATTGGGCACGGCGTTTTATCTTGTTTCACGGCAAGCGCCACCCATTAGAAATGGGTGCAGCGGAGGTGGAGGCATTTCTGACACATTTGGCGGTTCAACGGCAAGTTTCTGCATCGACCCAGAATCAGGCCAAGGCGGCGATTTTGTATTGGTAAAAAAAGGTATTGGGCGTGGATTTGCCTTGGCTGGACGATGTGGTACAGGCCAAAATGCCTAAGCGTTTACCTGTAGTGCTGACTGCTACCGAGGTGCGCGCTTTACTGCTGCATATGCAAGGCACGTCCGGGCTGATTGCGCAATTACTGTATGGCACGGGTATGCGTTTGCTGGAGGCGCTGCGTTTGCGCGTCAAGGATGTGGAGTTTGCCCGGCGTGAAATTTTGACGGGCGCTTTGCTGGAGCGGCGCCACCATGTGTACCCCGAGTCTGTACAGCGCGCGGTGCGCGAGGCGGCCAAGCTGGCGCAGATAGCCAAGCCAGTGAGTCCGCATGTGTTGCGCCATTCATTCGCTACGCATTTGCTGCAAGCGGGCTACGACATTCGCACGGTGCAGGAGCTGCTGGGCCATGCCGATGTGGGCACCACCATGATTTACACGCATGTGCTCAACAAGGGTGGGCGTGGCGTGCTCAGCCCGCTCGATGCGCTGTAGCCCTTGGCCCGGCAAGGCCGCAGCACACTGGCTGCGCCCTCTGCCATGCGGTGGGTGGGACAATCACTCCCTGTTTTGACCCTCTTTTTTTCTCACAGGTACATCCCCATGGCAGGTCTGAAAGCGGGGGCGCCTGCGCCCCAGTCCATCACGGTGCATGAAAAGTCGCGCGTGCTGGAGGTTGTGTTTTCCGATGGTGCGGCGTTTCGCATTCCGTTCGAGCTGATGCGCGTGTATTCGCCGTCCGCCGAGGTGCAGGGCCATGGCCCGGGCCAGGAGGTGCTGCAAACCGGCAAGCGCGATGTCACGCTGGTGGACTTGGCCCCGGTGGGTAACTACGCCGTGCAGCCCACGTTTTCCGATGGGCACGACAGCGGCATTTTTTCGTGGGATTACCTCTACGAGCTGGGCCAGCGCGGCGATGCGCTGTGGCAAGACTATGTGCAGCGCCTGCAAGCGGCGGGCGTGGACCGCGATGCGCCCATGGCGCCCAAGGGCGCGGGCCACGGTGGCCACGGCTGTGCCAGCCACTGAGGCGGCAGCGTTGCCAATTGCTACAAAATGCGTAGCTGCTAGCGCACGTCCTGCTTGCCTTGCAGGCCGATTTGGCCTAAAAACAAAACCCCGGCGCCGATTCCCCGCACCCTGCGGGGTTGTCGCCACACCAGATAGCATCGTTTTTTATGAGCACCACCCATTTCGGATTCCAGTCGGTTGACGAGCAAGACAAGGCGCGGCGCGTGCGCGGCGTGTTCGATTCCGTCGCCACCAAGTACGACGTCATGAACGATCTGATGTCGGCGGGCCTGCACCGCGCCTGGAAGGCATACACCGTGATGGTGGCCAACCTGCGCGAGGGCCACCAGGTGCTGGACATTGCCGGTGGCACGGGCGATTTGTCGCTGGCGTTTGCCAAGAAAGTGGGCGCCACCGGGCGCGTGGTGCACACCGATATCAACGAAGCCATGCTGCGCGTGGGCCGCAACCGCCTGCTGGATGCGGGTGTGGCCCTGCCCACGCTGGTGTGCGATGCCGAGCACCTGCCTTTTCCGGATGCGCACTTCGATGTAGTCAGTGTGGCCTTTGGCCTGCGCAACATGACGCACAAGGACGACGCCCTGGCTGAGATGTGCCGCGTGCTCAAGCCCGGCGGCAAGCTGCTGGTGCTGGAGTTTTCTCGGGTGGCCAAGCCGCTGGCCAAGGCCTACGACTGGTATTCGTTCAATGTGCTGCCGCGCCTGGGCAGCCTCATTGCGGGCGATGCCGACAGCTACCGCTATCTGGCCGAATCGATCCGCATGCACCCGGGCCAGGAAGAGCTGAAGGCGCTGATGCGCCAGGCCGGTTTTGGCCATGTTGATTACCACAACATGACGGGCGGCGTGGTCGCCCTGCATGTGGGCATCAAGTGCTGAACTGCCGATGCATCCTGTTTGTTATTGCAATCTGAAGGAGATGAAAGACATGAAGAAACTCTGGCCCGCCTTGCTGGTGGCGATCCTGATGGTGGTTCACCCCGAGGCCGACGCGCGGCGCATGGGTGGCGGCAAGTCCGTGGGCCAGCAGTCCAGCAACGTCACACAGCGCAATGCTGCCCCGCCCGCCAATACGCCGGGTGCCCCGGCCCAAACTGCCAACAGCAGCACGGCGGCCAAGCCCGCTGCCGCGCCCGCAGCGGCGCCTGCTGCTGCGCCCAAGAAGCCGTGGGGCGCCATGCTGGGCGGTCTGGCGGCGGGCCTGGGGCTGGCGTGGCTGGCCCATTCGCTGGGCTTTGGTGAAGCCTTTGGCAATTTCCTGATGATGGCGCTGCTGGCGGTGGCCGTGTTTGCCGTGGTCATGCTGGTGCTGCGCATGCGCAAGGGCAGCAACACGGCTGCGGCCAGCGCCTCGCCGTTTGCCTTCCAGGGCGCAGGTGCGGGTGGCGGCTCGGCATCGCCAGAGACGGCCACGGTGCCGCGCGACTACAGCCCCGACAAGGTGGGCAACGATGCGTCGGCGCGCCCCTGGGAGCGCTCCAGCATGGCCTTTGACACGGCGCGTCCGGCGCAAGAGGGTTCGCGCATTGGTTCTGCGCTGGCGGGTTCGGGCGGGCAAAACTGGGGCATCCCCGACGGCTTTGACGTGGCCGCTTTTGTCCAGGCTGCCAAGCGCAACTTCACCACCTTGCAGGCCGCCTGGGACCGCTCGGACGTGGCCACGCTGCGTTCCATGATGACCGACAGCATGCTCGATGAAATCCGCGCCCAGCTGGCCGAGCGCGAAACCCACCGTGGCGACCATCCCAACCAGACCGATGTGGTCATGCTTGAAGCCCAGCTGCTGGGCATCGAAGACCTGGGCGAGGCCTATATGGCCAGCGTCGAGTTCTCCGGCATGATCCGTGAAGAGCCTTCGGCAGGCCCCAGCCCGTTCCGCGAGGTCTGGAACATGACCAAGCCCAAGCACGGCAGCAGCGGCTGGCTGGTGGCGGGTGTGCAAGCCTTGCAGTAATCCAGCCCTGTGCGCTGGGCGCACGGTTCAGTGAATAATCGGGGACTATGGCAACACAGTCCCCTTTTTCTTTTCTTGGCGGCGTGTTCGCGCGCATCGTCCCCGGGCTTGTCCCGCCACCGTGGCTGGTACAAGAGGTGCAGCACCGAACCGTGCTCTTGCTCAACCACGTGTTGCAGCAAGAGAGCGCGGCCACCGAGCGCCTGGCGCGCCAGCGTGGGCGCATGGTGCATGTGCAGTGGCGGCACTTTTATATGTCTTTGCAGGTAACGCCCGCCGGGCTGTTTGACATTGCCCCCTACGGCGCCACACCCGACCTGCGCCTGGAAATCACCCAGGAGTCCCCCCTCGATCTGGCCCAGGTGGTGCTGCGCGGCGACCGCCCCGCCGTGCGCATCGACGGCGATGTGCAGTTTGCGGGCGACATCCAGTGGCTGGCCGACAACATCCGCTGGGATCTGGAAGACGATCTGGCGCGGGTGCTGGGCGATGTGCCCGCCCGGGTGCTGGCCGAGGGCGCACGCTGGTCGGCGCAGGCGCTGCGCCAGTTTGTGGGCAGCCGTGCCAACGCTGCGGCAGCGGCGTCCGCTGCGGCACCGTCGTGGTCTGAAGACCGGACGATTCCGTGAGGGGCTTTTTCCGTGGCGCCACCATCGTCTGGGTGGCGTTGCGCTACGGCCTCGATGGCCTGGTGCTGAGCAGCTTTCAAAAGCCCTGGATTCACCTGCTGGCGCGCGTGGTGTCTGTGGGCCGCAATCTGGACGCGCCGCGCGGCCAGCGCCTGCGCGAGGCGCTGGAGCGGCTGGGGCCGATCTTTGTCAAGTTTGGCCAGGTGCTGTCCACCCGGCGCGACCTGATGCCGCCCGACATTGCCAACGAGCTGGCGCTGCTGCAAGACCGCGTGCCACCGTTTGATGTGGAGGTGGCCATTGCCACCATCGAGCGCGCCTTTGGCCGCCCGGTGGGTGAGGTGTTCGAGTCCTTCGAGCGCGTGCCGGTGGCCAGCGCCTCCATCGCGCAGGTGCACTTTGCCACCTTGCGCGATCGCCAGGGCGCGCTCCATGAAGTGGCGGTGAAAGTGCTGCGCCCGGGCATGCTGCCGGTGATCGACAAAGACTTGAGCCTCATGCGCATGATGGCGGGCTGGGTGGAAGGGCTGTCTGCCGATGGCAAGCGCCTCAAACCGCGCGAGGTGGTGGCCGAGTTTGACAACTACCTGCACGACGAACTGGATTTGGTGCGCGAAGCCTCCAACGCCGCCCAGCTGCGGCGCAACATGGAAGGGCTGGACCTGGTGGAAATCCCGGCCATCTTCTGGGACTTTTGCCACCCTGAAGTGATGGTGATGCAGCGCATGAACGGCGTGCCCATCAGCCAGGTCGAGCGCCTGCGCGATGCGGGGGTGGACATCCCCAAACTGGCGCGCGACGGGGTGACGATTTTCTTCACCCAGGTGTTTCGCGATGGTTTTTTTCATGCCGACATGCACCCCGGCAACATCCAGGTCAGCCTGGCGCCCGAGACGCTGGGGCGCTACATCCTGCTGGACTTCGGCATCGTCGGCACCCTGACCGAGTTCGATAAAGAGTACCTGGCGCAGAACTTCACGGCCTTCTTCCGGCGCGATTACAAGCGCGTGGCCGAGCTGCACATCGAAAGCGGCTGGGTGCCGCCCGAGACGCGGGTGAACGATTTGGAAGCGGCCATCCGCACGGTGTGCGAGCCTTACTTTGACCGCCCGCTGAAAGAGATTTCGCTGGGCATGGTGCTGATGCGGTTGTTCCAGACCTCGCGGCGCTTTCAGGTTGAAATCCAGCCGCAGCTGGTGCTGTTGCAAAAGACGTTGCTCAACATCGAGGGGCTGGGCCGCCAGCTCGATCCCGATCTGGACTTGTGGAGCACGGCCAAGCCGTTTCTGGAGAAGTGGATGCTCGACCAGATGGGGCCGCAGCGCCTGTGGCACGAGCTGCGCGCCCAGGCGCCGCACTACGCCAAGCTGCTGCCCGCCCTGCCGCGCCTGTTGCACAGCCAGTTGCACCAGCGCCCCGGCGGCAACACGCAACAGCGCGAGCTGCTGGAGCTGTTGAGGGAGCAAAAACGCACCAACCGCTTGTTGCAGGCGCTGGTCTATGGCGGGCTGGGCTTTGTCCTGGGCCTGCTGGCCATGCAGCTGATCGTGCGCGTCCACGTGCTGTAAGCCGCTGTGCCGACCGCGCAGGGCGGGCGCGGCCATCTTGCGCAGATAATGCGCGGCGATTTGACTTCAACCCCCCTGAATTGCGGAGCGGCACATGCTGGTGACCTTCATCGTTTTGTACCTGCTGGTGTCGATTGGCATCGGCCTGTTTGCGGCCACCCGTGTCCACAACACGGCCGATTACGCGGTGGCCGGGCGCAGCCTGCCGCTGGCCGTGGTGATTGCCACCACGTTTGCGACCTGGTTTGGCTCGGAGACGGTGCTGGGCGTGTCGGCGCGCTTTGTCGATGGCGGCCTGGGCGCGGTGGTGGAGGACCCGTTTGGCGCCTCCATGTGCCTGGTGCTGGTGGGCCTGTTTTTTGCCTACAAGCTGTACCAGAAAAACCTCATCACCCTGGGTGACTACTACCGCCAGCGCTATGGCCGCTCGGTGGAGGTGCTGTGCTCGCTCATCATCATCTTCAGCTACCTGGGCTGGGTGGCAGCGCAGATCACGGCGCTGGGCTTGGTGTTCAACCTGCTGACGCAGGGCGCGCTGTCCATCACGGCGGGCATGGTGCTGGGCACGGCGGTGGTGCTGATCTACACCTTGTACGGCGGCATGTGGTCGGTGGCACTGACCGATTTTGTGCAGATGATCGTGATTGCCGTGGGGCTGATCGCCATTGCCTGGTTTGCCGCTGACCTGGCCGGTGGCGCGGGCAAGGTGGTGGAGTTTGCCGCGCGCGAGGGCAAGTTCAACTTCTTTCCACAGCAGGCGGGTTTCAAGGAGTGGACGTTCTTTTTTGCCGCCGCCATCACCATGATGCTGGGCTCGATTCCGCAGCAGGACGTGTTCCAGCGCGTCATGTCGTCCAACAGTGCCGAGACGGCGCGCATCGGGCCGGTGATTGGCGGGGTGCTCTACCTGCTGTTTGCTTTCATTCCCATGTTTGTGGTCACTTCGGCGGTGCTGATCATGCCCGAGACGGCGCAGGCGCTGCTCAAGGACGACCCGCAGAAAGTGTTGCCCACGCTGGTCATGGAGCGCATGCCGCTGGCACTGCAAATCGCTTTCTTTGGCGCTTTGCTGTCGGCCATCATGTCCACGGCGTCGGCCACGCTGCTGGCGCCATCCACCACGTTTGTCGAGAACATCTTGCGCAACCTGCGCCCGGGCATGAGCGATGCGCTCACCCTCAAAGCCATGCGTGTGGCCGTGCTGGTGTTCACGGGCTGTGTGCTGACCTATGCCATCACCATGCAGGGCACGTCGATTTATGAAATGGTGTCGGGCGCCTACCAGGTGCCGCTGGTGGGGGCCTTTGTGCCGCTGGTGTTCGGTTTGTACTGGAGCCGCGCTACCACCCAGGGTGCCTTGCTGGCCGTGGCGTTGGGGCTGGGCACCTGGTTGTTGTTTTTGAGCAGCCCGGCGTTGTCCGGGGCGTTTCCGCAGCAACTGGCCGGGTTGCTGGCCGCCTTGGTGGGGATGCTGGCTGGCTCGCTGGTGCCGCAGTTTGTGCCCGACCACAAGGGCCATGTCCACCATTACGAGGGCAGCGTGGCGGCATAAGGGAAAACACTGGCACCTATAATCGAAAGCTTTGCACTTTCACTCCAGGCCCCAAAAATATGCCTATTTACGCCTACAAATGCGGCTCCTGCGGCCATGCCAAGGATGTGCTGCAAAAAATGTCCGATGCCCCCCTGACCCAATGCCCAGCCTGCGGCGCCGAAGCCTTTACCAAACAGGTCACGGCTGCGGGTTTTCAGCTCAAGGGATCGGGTTGGTATGTCACGGATTTTCGGGGTGGCAGCAGCACCAGCGCAGCCCCCGCTACCAGCGACAAAGCCAGCGCCCCCACCACCGAGGCGGCGCCTGCGGCGGCCAGTGCCAGCAGCCCCGCCACAGATGCTCCTAAAACAGTAGCTGCTAGCGCAGCGCCAGCAAGCGCTAGCGCCAGTTCTGCTGTTAACTCCTGAGTTGTTGATGTCTGCCTTGCGCAAATGGCTGTTCACCGGGCTGCTGGTGATCGTTCCCGGAGCGATTACGGTCTCGGTGTTGCACTGGATCGTGGGTTTGCTCGACCAGACCCTGCTCATCCTGCCCGCAGCCTGGCACCCCGACAAACTGCTGGGTTTTCACATTCCCGGCTTTGGTGTGGTGCTCACCCTGCTGATCCTGCTGGCGGTGGGGGCCACGGCCAGCAACTTTGCCGGTCGCAAGCTGGTGCAGTGGGGCGACGCGCTGGTCAGCCGCATCCCGGTGGTGCGCTCCATTTACTCCAGCGTCAAGCAAGTCTCTGACACCCTGTTTTCTGAAAGCGGCAACGCCTTTCGCACCGCGGTGCTGGTGCAGTGGCCGCGCGAAGGCGTCTGGACGGTGGCTTTCGTCACTGGCGCGCCCAGCGGCGAGGTGGCTGCCTACCTGCGCGACGAGTTCGTCAGCGTGTACGTGCCCACCACGCCCAACCCCACCGGGGGTTATTTCGTGATGGTGCGCAAAAGCGATTGCGTCGAGCTTGAAATGAGCGTTGATGCCGCCTTGCGCTACATCGTTTCCATGGGCGTTGTGGCGCCCGCCGACCCCCTTCTCTCGACCCCCAAGTCAACCCCTTAACGCGCCCCTGACGGCGCCGGAAGTTCTGCCATGGCCATGCGTTCCCACTATTGCGGTCTTGTGACCGAAGCCCTGTTGGGCCAAACCGTCACCCTGGCGGGTTGGGTCAACCGCCGCCGCGACCACGGCGGTGTCATCTTTATCGACCTGCGCGACCGCGAAGGCTACGTGCAGGTGGTCTGCGACCCCGACCGCGCCGACATGTTCAAGACCGCCGAAGGCGTGCGCAATGAGTTCTGCGTGCAGGTCAAGGGCCTGGTGCGCGCGCGCCCCGAGGGCACAGCCAACGACGGCCTCAAGAGCGGCAAGATCGAGGTGCTGTGCCATGAGTTGAACGTGCTTAACCCCTCGGTCACGCCCCCGTTCCAGATCGACGAAGAAAACCTCTCCGAGACGACGCGCCTCACCCACCGCGTGCTCGACCTGCGCCGTCCGTACATGCAGAACAACCTGATGCTGCGCTACAAGGTGTCGATGGAAGTGCGCAAGTTCCTCGATGCCAACGGCTTCATCGACATCGAAACGCCCATGCTCACCAAGAGCACGCCCGAAGGCGCGCGCGACTACCTGGTGCCCAGCCGTGTACACGATGGCCACTTTTTTGCACTGCCCCAGTCGCCCCAGCTGTTCAAGCAGCTGTTGATGGTGGCCGGTTTTGACCGCTACTACCAGATCACCAAGTGCTTCCGCGACGAAGACCTGCGCGCTGACCGCCAGCCCGAATTCACGCAGATCGATATCGAAACCTCGTTCATGGAAGAGCAGGACATCCGCGACATGTTCCAGGGCATGATCAAGACGGTGTTCCAGAACACGCTGGGCGTGGACTTGGGCGAGTTCCCGGTCATGACCTACCAGGATGCGGCCTACCGCTTTGGCTCTGACAAGCCCGATCTGCGCGTCAAGCTCGAATTCACCGAGCTGACCGATGTGATGAAGGACGTGGACTTCAAGGTGTTCTCGGGCGCCGCCAACATGAAGAATGGCCGTGTGGTGGCCCTGCGCGTGCCCGGCGGCGCGCGCGAAGCTGGCGGCCTGTCGCGCGGTGAAATCGACGGCTACACCGAATTCGTCAAGATTTACGGTGCCAAGGGATTGGCCTACATCAAGGTCAACGAGCTGGCCAAGGGCCGCGACGGTCTGCAATCGCCCATCGTCAAGAACATCCACGACGCAGCCATTGCTGAAATCCTCCAGCGCACTGGCGCGCAAGATGGCGACCTGTTGTTCTTCGGTGCGGACAAGGAAAAGGTGGTCAACGACGCTATCGGCGCGCTGCGCATCAAGATCGGTCACAGCGAGTTCGGCAAGAAAAACGGCCTGTTTGAAGACCGCTGGGCACCGCTGTGGGTGGTGGACTTCCCGATGTTCGAGCACGACGAAGAAAACGACCGTTGGGTGGCCGTGCACCACCCCTTCACCGCGCCCAAGGACGGCCACGAAGACTACATGGTCACGGCCCCCGAAAAGTGCATCTCCAAGGGCTATGACATGGTTCTGAACGGCTGGGAGATGGGTGGCGGCTCGGTGCGTATCCACCGCGCTGATGTGCAGCAAAAAGTGTTCGATGCCCTCAAGATCACGCCCGAAGAGGCACAGCAAAAGTTCGGCTTCTTGCTCGATGCGCTGCAATACGGCGCGCCCCCGCACGGCGGTCTGGCCTTTGGCCTGGACCGCATCGTCACGCTGATGACGGGCGCCGAGTCCATCCGCGACGTGATCGCCTTCCCCAAGACCCAGCGCGCCCAGTGCCTGCTGACGCAAGCGCCATCGCCTGTCGATGAGAAGCAACTGCGCGAGCTGCACATCCGCCTGCGCAATGTGGACGCCGTGAAGGCGGGCTGATTTGCCGCGCTGCGGTCACAATGAAAGGGCGCCTTGGGGGCGCCCTTTTTCTTGGGGGAACCAGATGGCCCATGCACACGCCAATGCCCGTGACCAGCACACCCTGAACTGCCATGGGGGCCAGGGTGGGAGATGAGCCGGTCTTGCCGGATGGGCCGTCGTACAAAATTCCCGAATCCGTGCTGGTGGTGATCCACACTGCTGCACTGGACGTGTTGCTGATTCGCCGCGCCATCGATGCGCCCGATGGCCAGCCCTTCTGGCAATCGGTCACGGGCAGCAAAGACAGCCCGCAAGAAGACTGGCGTGACACGGCGGTGCGTGAGGTATGGGAAGAAACCGGCATCTGCGCCCATGCCTCCGGCTGCACACTGCGCGACTGGGGCCTGGAGAACGTGTACGACATCTACCCGCAGTGGCTGCACCGCTATGCACCCGGCGTGCGGCGCAACACCGAGCATTTGTTCAGCCTGCAAGTGCCCGCAATTCAGCCCGTGGTGCTCAGCCCGTGTGAGCACACTGCATGGGCCTGGTGGCCTTGGTGCGAGGCGGCAGACCGCTGTTTCTCGCCCTCCAACGCCGAGGCCATTTTGTTGCTGCCACAATTTGCCTCGCCATGAGCCCATCCCCTACCGCCCCCGACATCCTGCGCATTGCCACCTACAACATTCACAAGGGCGTGCAGGGCATAGGCCCGGCCCGGCGCCTGGAGATCCACAACCTGGGTCATGCGGTCGAGCAGCTCGATGCCGACATCGTTTGCTTGCAGGAAGTGCGCAAGCTGCACCGGCGTGAGGCGCAGTATTTTGAGCGCTGGCCTGATGTGCCGCAGGCCGAGTTTCTGGCGCCCGAGGGCTACGAGGCGGTGTACCGCACCAACGCCTTCACGCGGCACGGCGAGCATGGCAATGCGCTGCTGTCGCGCTGGCCGGTGGTGGGGCACCAGCACGAAGATATTTCTGACCACCGCTTTGAGCAGCGCGGGCTGTTGCACGTCGAGGTGGACATTGCCGGGCGCTGTGTGCATGTGATCGTGGTGCATCTGGGGCTGATTCCGGGCAGCCGGGTGCGCCAGGTGGCGCGCTTGCAGCAGTTCATTGAGCGCGAGGTGCCCACAGGCGCGCCTGTGGTGGTGGCGGGTGATTTCAACGACTGGGGTGCGCAAATCACGCGCATGCTGTGGGGCTTTGGCCTGTACGAGTTTGATGCGCCACGGGCTTTTACCTTTCCCGCCCGGCTGCCGCTGGTGCAGCTTGACCATGTGTACGTGCGCGGGCTCGAACCCATCGGGCTGCAGGTGCCGCGCGGGCGCATCTGGTGGCGCATGTCGGACCACCTGCCGCTGATTGCCGAGTTTCGGGTCTAGTGCGCGCCATGAAGCGCCGCCTGGAGCTGGCCGATGGCCAGCATGTTCAACTGCTGCAAGGTGCGCTGGAACTGTTTCCGGCGCTGATCCAGGCCATGGATGCGGCGCGCGCCGACATCCAGCTGGAAACCTACATTTTTGACTTCACTGGTGCCGGTGCCAGCGTGGCCGAGGCGCTGGAGCGAGCGGCCCGGCGCGGTGTGCGTGCCCGTCTGGTGGTCGATGGCGTGGGCACCGGGCGGTTGCCGCCGGTGTGGCACCAGCGCTTTCAGGCCGCGGGTGTGCAGTGCCAGGTGTATTCGCCGCTGGGGCCGCTGGGGCTGCTGATGCCCGAGCGCTGGCGCCGGTTGCACCGCAAGCTGTGCGCGGTGGATGGGCGCGTGCTGTTTTGTGGCGGCATCAACGTGCTGGACGATTTTTACGACCCCAACTACGGCACCCTGGACGCGCCGCGCTTTGATTTTGCCGTGCAGGCCACCGGCGACCTGGCCGTGCAGGCCAGCGACACCATGGAGACTTTGTGGCAGCGCATGCAGGCGGTGCGTGATGTGCGCCACCACCACCTGCCCGACGCTGTGCGGGCCTTGCGCGCAGCGCGGGCTGCGCAGGCGGCCGGGCACGCTGCCCAGCCCTTGCCCGAACCCGGCCAGCGCCTGCGTGCTGCGCTCTTGCTGCGCGACAACGTGCGCAACCGGGCCCGCATCGAAAAAGCCTACCTGCGCGCCATTGGCTTTGCGCGCAAGGAAATCATCATCGCCAACGCCTACTTTCTGCCCGGGCGCAAGCTGCGCCGGGCGCTGGTTCATGCGGCCCGGCGCGGTGTGCGTGTGCAGTTGCTGCTGCAAGGGCGCTACGAGTATTTTTTGCAGTACCACGCCGCGCGGCCTGTGTATGGCACGCTGCTGGCCGCTGGCGTCGAAATCCACGAATACGCGCCCAGCTTTTTGCACGCCAAGGTGGCCGTGATTGACGCGCTGGACGCGCGCCCGTGGGCCACGGTGGGATCGTCCAACCTCGATCCTTTGAGCCTGCTGCTGGCGCGCGAGGCCAACGTGGTGATCGAAGACGCCGCCTTTGCCCGGCAACTGCGCCGGCGCCTGGTGCATGCCATGGAGCACGCGGGCCAGCGGCTGGACCCGCAGCGCTACGCCCAGCGCCCCTGGCGTGCCCGTGTGCTCGACCGCATTGCCTTCGGTATGGTGCGCGCAGCTTTGTGGCTGACAGGAAAAAACTACTGACGGCAGCCTGTTTGCTATTAAATATGTAGCGTATAGCGCACGCTGGATAAGGCTTGGAGGCCAAAAACCCTTGTAATCTGTAGTGGCACGTTCGCTGGTAGGATGGCAGCATGTTCAGACCACTTGCAGCCGACATGACACCAGCCAACCCGGATGAAGGAACGCCCGTTTCCATCAAGATACGTGAGCGGCTCGTCGCGGCGCGCAAGCGCTTCAATGCCAACGACAACATTGCCGACTTTATCGAGCCCGGCGAGCTGGAGTTGCTGCTCGATGAGGTCGAGTCCAAGATGCAGGGCGTGCTCGACAGCCTGGTCATCCATACCGATGGTGACCACAACACCAAAAACACCGCGCGCCGCGTGGCCAAGATGTACCTCAATGAGGTGTTCAAGGGCCGCTACGTCGAGGCGCCTGCCATCACCGAATTCCCCAACGCCGAGCACCTCAACGAGCTGATGATCGTCGGCCCGCTCACGGTGCGCAGCGCTTGCAGCCACCACTTTTGCCCGGTGATCGGCAAAATCTGGATCGGCATCATGCCCAACGAGCACACCAACGTCATCGGCCTGTCCAAGTACGCGCGCCTGGTGGACTGGATCATGGGTCGCCCGCAAATCCAGGAAGAAGCCGTGGTGCAGCTGGCCGACCTGATCATGGAAAAAACCCAGCCCGACGGCCTGGCCATCGTCATGGAGGCCAGCCACTTTTGCATGTCCTGGCGCGGCGTGCGCGAGATGGACAGCAAGATGATCAACTCCGTGATGCGCGGCGTTTTCCTCAAAGACAGCGCGCTGCGCCGCGAATTTTTGTCACTCATCCCCGGGAGAAACTGATCTATGTTGGTACGCCTGCTTTACGCCAGCCGCGTGGTCGATACCTCGCCCGAGGCCATTGAATCCATCCTGGCCCAGTCGCGCCAGCACAACCCGGGCAGCGGCATCACCGGGGTGCTTTGCTATGGCGGCGGGGTTTTTCTGCAAGCCATCGAAGGTGGCCGCTCGGCGGTGAACGCGCTGTACGGCCATATCCAGCGCGACCCACGCCACCAGCAGGTGGAGCTGTTGCACTACGAAGAGATTGACGAGCGCTGCTTTGGCGGCTGGACCATGGGCCAGGTCAACCTCAGCAAGGTCAACCATTCCATCTTGCTCAAATACTCGGAAAAGCCTGAACTCGACCCTTATGCGGTGTCGGGCAAGGTGTCGTTTGCGCTGCTGCAAGAGCTGATGGCCACCGCTGCCATCATGGGCCGCGCCTGACCACATCCCCCAGCCCCGCCTTGTTGGGCGTTGATTTTTCCAGCAGCCCCAGTGCGCGCAAACCCATCGTGCTGGCGCTGGGCCAGCGCACGGGCACGCAGGTGCAGCTGGCGCAGTTGCATCGCTTCCACACCTTGGCAGATTTCACGGCGTGGCTGGCCGAGCCGCGTTGCTGGGTGGGCGGTTTTGATTTTCCATTTGGGTTGCCGCGCGCGCTGGTGCAGCAGCTGGGCTGGCCGTTGCAGTGGTCGGCCTGCATGGCGCATTACCAGGGCCTGACGCGCGCACAAATCCGCGACACCTTTGCCGCCTTTTGCGCCGCCCGCCCTGTGGGGGCCAAGTTTGCCCACCGTGCCACCGATGGCCCGGCGGGCTCCAGCCCCAGCATGAAATGGGTCAATCCGCCGGTGGCGTACATGCTGCACGCGGGCGTTCCGTGCCTGTTGCAAGCGGGCGTGTGCCTGCCCGGCCTGCACCCCGGCGATAGCGCGCGCGTGGCCCTCGAAGCCTATCCCGGCCTGCTGGCGCGGCAGATTTTGGGTCGGCGCAGCTACAAAAGCGATGACCGCGCCCGGCAAACCCCCGAGCGCTTGGTGGCCCGCCAAGACCTGCTCCACGCGCTGGAGACCGGCCAGAACCGCCTGGGCCTGCAGCTGCAGTTGGGCCACGCCCAGCGCGATGCCGTGGTGAACGACCCCCGTGGCGATGTGCTGGACGCCGTGCTGTGCCTGTTGCAGGCCGCCTGGGGCGAATCGCGCCGCGCCCACGGGGATGCAGGGTACGGCCTGCCGCCCGGGTTCGATGCGCTGGAGGGTTGGATCGTCACGGCCCAGCCTGCCACCGCGTCCGCCACCACCACCGGGGATACGCCATGACCGCGCCCCTGCGCAGTGCCCGCGCTGCCCTGGCCGCTGCACTGCTGCTGTGCGGCGCCGCGCTGGCCGCACCGGCGCCCTGGTACTACTGGCGCAGCAAAATCGACGGCACCCGCATTTGTGCGCAAACCTCGCCCGGCCCGGGTTGGGAGCAAGACAGCGCCCCGTTTGAAGGCCCCGGCTGCCAGACGCGCCCGCGCCCGCCCACCCGGCGCTGATGGCCCGGCGTGCCCATGCTGGTTTCCCGGCACCAGGTGGGCGGGGCGGCACAATCGGCGTTTTTTGGGCGCTTCGCTGCCACCACCGATTGCCATGCCTTCTCTGGAAACCCTGATCACCTTTTTTGGCGTCTCGCTGCTGCTGGGGCTGACGCCCGGGCCGGACAACCTTTTTGTGCTGGTGCAGTCCGCCCAGCGTGGCTGGCGTGCGGGCATGGCGGTGGTGCTGGGCTTGTGCGTGGGGCTGGTGGTTCACACGGCGGCGGTGGCGCTGGGGCTGGCGGCGGTGTTTGCCGCCTCGGCCATGGCGTTCACGGCGCTGAAGTGGTGTGGCGCCGCCTATCTGGCTTATCTGGCCTGGCAGGCTTTGCGGGCGCCAGCGGCGCTGGCCTGCGAAGCGGGGCCCACCGCCGCTGTGGCCAGTGGGCCCAGCGGGCGGCGCATGGTGGCACGCGGTGCGGTGATGAGCCTGACCAACCCCAAGGTGCTGGTGTTCTTTCTGGCCTTTTTGCCGCAGTTTGCCGATCCCGCGCGCGGCCCGGTGGCGTTGCAGCTGATGGTGCTGGGCGCCGTGTTCATCCTGGCTACGCTGCTGGTGTTTGGCGCCATCGCCTGCTTTACCGGGGCGTTTGGCGCGCTGTTGCAGCGCTCGGCACGGGCGCAAACGGTGCTCAACCGGGTAGCGGGTCTGGTGTTTCTGGGATTGGCCGTGCGCCTGGCCACCGCAGAGCGGTAAATCCGGCTTGTTCGTGGCGCATGCCAACGCTATGGTGGGGGTGTTCGCAACGTATTTGTGGACGTTTTTTCCACCAAGAAAGGTGTTTCATGCAGAGCAAGAGTTCCCCATCCATCCCTGATTTCAGCATTCAGGGCAGCCTCGGTCGCCGGGGTTTTCTGCGCTACAGCCTGGGCTCTTTTGCCATGGTGTCCACAGGGTCGATATTGGGAGGGTGCGGTGGCAGTGACCCGCTTCAGTCCTATCGAATCGACACCACCGTGGTGCCCACCACCGAACGCATGGTCTCGTTTCCCTATGACCTGCACGGTCTGGCGGCCAACGAGATCGACAAAGTGGCCAAGTACGACGACTTCGGCTATGGCGCCTGGACTTTTGCGGCGGGCTTGCCCATCGTGCCCCGGTTGGACTTGATGCCGGGCGGCTACAGCAACCCCACGCCCACGCGGCGCCAGAAACTGGCCCGTTTCTTCACCTTCTCGGACATCCACATCACCGACAAGGAGGCGCCCAACCAGCTCCTGCTGCTGCAGGAGTTTGAGCGCTACGCCGTCAACAACACCTCGATTTACTCGCCGGTGATGATGTACACCACCCAGGTGCTGGATGCGGCCATGCAGACCATGAACGCACTGCACCGGAAAAACCCGTTTGATTTCGCCCTCTCGCTGGGCGATACCTGCAACAGCACGTCGTACAACGAACTGCGCTGGTACATCGACGTGATCGACGGCAAGGTCATCCGGCCCAGCTCGGGCGCGCACCTGGGCGCTGACAGCATCGATTACCAAAAGCCCTACCAGGCGGTGGGCCTGGACAAATCCATTCCCTGGTACCAGACCATGGGCAACCATGACCACTTCATGATCGGCTCGTTTCCGGTGGATGCCGATCCCAGCCTGGGGTTTCGGGAGTCCTATGTGGCCGACACCGTCTGGGCGGTGGCCGACATGCTCAAACCCAATGCGGGCACCTTTCCTGTGTTGTTCAATATGCAGGACTTCAAGGCCGTACCCCGCTACCACATGGGCGTGATGGATGGCAGCAGCCCGTGGGGCAGCGTCATCCACACCGGCCTGAGTACCAGCCCCAAGTTTGCCGGTGGTGCGCCCAAGGTGGCCGCAGACCCCGACCGGCGATCCCTGCTGCGCACCGAGTGGATACAGGAATTTTTCAAGACCAGCACCGGCCCGGTTGGGCACGGGTTTCATCTGGTGGACAAATCCGCCCCGACGGGCTTTGCCTGCTACAGCTTCATGCCCAAGGCCGATGTGCCACTCAAGGTCATCGTGCTGGACGATACGCAGAGTGAAAACGACGGCTCTAAGGACATCCACGGCCACGGCTACCTGGATGCGGTGCGCTGGGCCTGGCTGAAGGCCGAGCTGGCCGCCGGGCAGGCGGCCAACCAGCTCATGGTGATTGCCGCCCATATCCCGATTGGTGTGGCTGCCGTCGGCACCGAGATGGAGTGGTGGCTGAACGACGTGCACATGGCCTCGGCGACGGCGGCGCAACCGCAGTGGTGGCAAAGTGAGCCCCCCGTGGCCCCCGAGCACCGCAACGCAACCACCTTGACCGAGCTGGTCGAGACGCTGCAAAACACCCCCAACCTGATTGCGTGGCTGGCCGGACACCGCCACTTCAATACCGTTAAGGCCTTTCCATCGCCCGATGCGGCGCAGCCAGAGAAAGGGTTCTGGCAGGTCGAAACCTCGTCGCTGCGGGACTTTCCGCAGCAACTGCGCACGTTTGAGATCTACCTCAACAGCGACTATTCGATCTCGGTCGTTACCGTCAACGTCGATACCGCCGTGGCGCCCGGCACGCCAGCTGCCACCTCGCGCAAATACGCCGTGGCGGTGCAGCAGATCGTGCAAAACGACCTGCGGGTCAATGCGCCCAATGCGGCCACCATGACCAACAGCGGCGTCACGTTGCCGCTGCCCACCATCGATCCCACGCGGCCCCAGGCCGGCGATGCGGGCACCCAGGCTGGGCTGGTGCCCGACCCCAGCATCCAGTTCACCGACCTGAAAAACCAGGGTGTGCCCTACAACGCGTCGTACAACGCCGAGCTGTTCAAACCGCTGAGCCCGGCCATGGTGGCCGCCCTGAAGGCCCGCTTTCCTGCCTGAGGCGGGGTGCCTGTCCCCCACCCGGCCTGCCGATTGCGCAGGCCCGGGGGATGTCTGTAATTTGCTATTAAAAAAATAGCTGCTTGCGCTTACTGCGTAAGGGCTGAACGCCAATTTGCTTGTGAATTTGGTGTCTGCCGCCCGATAATCAGGCCATGACCGACATCATCCTCATCCGCCACGGCGAGACCGACTGGAACCGCGAGCTGCGCTTTCAGGGACAGGTCGATGTGCCACTCAACGCCACCGGCCATGAGCAGGCGCGCCGCCTGGCCCAGCGCCTGGCGCAGGAGGCGGTGGTGGCCCACCATTTGGTCAGCAGCGATCTGGTGCGCACCCGCCAGACGGCGCAGCCCGTGCTGGGCGCGCTGTTGCCGCAACTGCACATCGACAACCTGACCGACCCCGACCTGCGCGAGCAAAACTTTGGCCTGGTCGATGGCATGCGTGTGCAGGACATCCAACACCAGCACCCCGACGCCTGGGCGCGGTGGCTGTGCTTTGCGCCCGACAGCGGCATGCCCGGCGGTGAGACGACGCAACAGTTCCACGCCCGCGTTATTGGGGCCCTGCAACGCCTGGCGCAGCAGCACGCGGGCCAGACGTTGGTGGTGGTCACGCACGGCGGCGTGCTCGACATGGTCTGGCGCACCGCGCAGGGCCTGGGCTTGTCGGGGCCGCGCCAAAGCGATATTCCGAACGCTGCGCTGAACCGGGTGCGTCTGCGTCCCGGTGCCATCGATATCCTGCATTGGGCCGATACGCGCCATCTCCAGGGCCTGCCCGCGCAACCCGTGTACGACCAGACCCGGTTGCAAGGCGCGGGGGGCGCCCCGCCCGCTGACCGCTGACCGTGGTTGCCCCGTGCCATCGGGGCCGTGGCAGGGTGGCGTCCGGGCTGGGGCGATGTAGCCGGGCAACGGTGCGGCGGTGCTGCCAGGCGCCACCGCCACCGGATGCCGCTGGCTGCATGGGTGTGATCGTTCCGGCCAATCGGTTTGACCGCCTGTGCCATTGGCGGGCCCGGGGGTGGTGCCTAGACTGGCCCGTGCCATGTCCCAAAATCCTTCCTCCCTTTCTTCTTCTGCGCCTGCGGGCGCTCCGCTGCGCGGCGTGCGCGTGCTTGACCTGACACGGCTGCTGCCCGGCCCGGTGTGCGCGCTGCATTTGGCCGATCTGGGCGCTGAGGTCATCAAAATCGAAGACACCGGCGCGGGTGACTACGCCGCAGCGGCGCTGCGCACGCTGGTCAACCGCAACAAGCGCGGGCTGGCGCTGGACTTGAAGCAGCCCGGTGGCGTCGAGGCGCTGCTGCGCCTGTGCGAGAGCGCCGATGTGCTGGTGGAGGGCTTTCGCCCCGGCGTGATGGAGCGCCTGGGTGTGGGCTACGCCGCAGTGGCCGCGCGCAACCCGCGCATCGTTTATTGCAGCATCACCGGCTACGGCCAGACTGGCCCCTACCGCGATGCCCCTGGCCACGACATGAACTACAGCGGCTGGGCCGGTGTGGCCGACCAGATGGGCGTGCCCGGTCAGCCCCCGGCACTGTCGAATCTGCCGGTGGCCGACCTGCTCGGCGGCTCGATGACGGCAGCCATGGGCATTCTGGCGGCGCTGTTCGATGCCAGCCGCACCGGCACCGGACGCCATGTGGACATCGCCATTGCCGATGGCGTGCTGGCCCATGCCGTGCTGCCGCTGGCCGCCGTCAACACCCACGGCCAGGCCGATGCGGTAGGCCAGAGCAAGCTCACGGGCGCGCTGCCGTGCTACGCCATGTATGCCACCGCCGATGGCCGCTATCTGGCCGTGGCCGCGCTGGAGCGCAAGTTCTGGGATGCCTTTTGCGCGCGCATTGGCCGGGCGGATCTGCAGGCCTTGCACTACCCGCTGGCGCCCGCGCAGGCGCAGTGGGTGCGCGCCGAATTGCAGGCGCTGATCGGTGCGCACCCCCTGGCCTGGTGGACAGACAAACTGCGCGATGCCGACTGCTGCGTCACGCCCGTGCTGCGGCTGCAAGAAGCGTTGGACAACCCGCAGTTTGCTGCCCGCGCCATGGTGCTGCCACTGGATGCGGGTGCCAGTGCCACCGCCACCGCCAGCGCCGCCGCTACCAACCCCACCCCAGACCGGGCGCAGCGCCAGTTTGCCTGCCCCGTGAAGATGACCGGATTTGAGTTTTCCGTGCGCCAACCTGCGCCACGCCCCGGTGAACACACCGAGGACGTGCTGCGGGAGGCGGGTTACAGCGCAGCGGAGATACAGGCTTTGCGCAGCCGGGGTGCCGTGGGCTGAACCCCTTTTTCCGGGGGGGCAGGCCATGGCAACAAACCATCCAGAAAAACCAAGGAGACAAGCATGCCAAAACAACCAACCCAGGGCTGGACACGCCGACGGGCCACCGCATCGGCTTTGCTGGTGGCGGGCGCCGCGCTGCTGGGTACACCTGCTGCGTGGGCCGATAGCTACCCGTCCAAGCCCATCACGCTGATCTTGCCGTTTCCGGCCGGGGGCGCTACCGATGTGCAGATGCGTGTGCTGGCGCAGGCTGCGGCCAAAGAGCTGGGCCAGCCCATCATCGTCTCCAACCGCCCGGGCGTGGGCGGCACGCTGGGGCCAGCGGCCATGGCCCAGTCATCGCCCCCCGATGGCTACACCATTGCGTTGATTGCGGCCACACTGTTTCGCCTGCCGCACCTGATGAAGGTCAGCTACGACCCGGCCAAAGACTTCACCTACCTCATCAACCTGACGGGCTATACCAACGGTCTGGTGGTGCGCCAGGATGCGCCCTGGAAGAACGTGCAGGAACTGCTGGCCGACGCCAAGGCCCGTCCCGGCGCCATCAGCTACGGCGCTACCGGCAAGGGCAGCGGTGGCCACATTGCCATGGAGCGCCTGCTGCGCACGGCGGGCGTGCAGATGACCTTCATTCCCTACAAGGGCGGGGCCGAAACCACCACCGCGCTGCTGGGCGGCCACCTCAACGTGATCTCTGACCCGGGCTGGGGCCCCATCGTGGAGTCGGGCAAGGCCCGGGTGCTGGCCACGCTGGGCGAGGCGCGACTCAAGCGTTTTCCGCAGGTGCCCACGCTCAAGGAGCTGGGCTTTGACCTGGTGGTGAATTCGCCCATCGGCCTGGCAGGCCCCAAGGGCATGGAGCCTGCCGTGGTCAAGAAGCTGCACGATGCTTTCCGCAAGGCCATGAACGAGCCCGGCTACCAGCAGGCGCTGGAGCTGAACGACCAGGTGCCCCTCTACATGGGCGCGGAGGAGTACGGCCGCTACGCCACCGAGCAGACCGCACGCGAGAAGGTCTTTGTGCAGGAGCTGGGCATTAAACTGGACTGATGTCCCCCGCCGTGACCAGCCACACCATCGCCATTCCCCAGGTGATACAGATCATCCAGGGGGTGCGCCAGCGCGGCATGGACGTGGACGCCATCTTGCAGCGCGCGGGCATTGCCCCGGCCCTGCTCGACTCGCCGCTGTCGCGCGTCACGCAGGCGCAGTACGCCGCACTCATGAAGGTGCTGCGCCGCGTCTGCCGCGATGAGCTGTGGGGCCTGTGCAGCCGCCCGGTGAAGGTGGGCAGCTTTGCCCAGGTGTGCCAGGCGCTGGTGCATTGCCACACGCTGGGCGATGCGCTGCGCACCGCGTTCCGCTTCTACCACCTGATGCTGCAAGACTTTGTGCCGCGCCTGCAAGTGCGTGGCAACACAGCGCGGGTGGTCATGGTGACGCTGCGCGAGCGCGATCCGCTGCTGGCCTATGCCGAGCGCTCGTTCTGCTTTCTGGGCTACGGCGTGATGTCGTGGCTGGTGTCGCGCCGCATTCCGCTGTCGTGCGTGTTTTATCCCCCGGGGACGGACATGCCATACGGAACGGAGGCCGAACGCCTGTTCCAGGCCCCCGTCAGCCACGCGCAGCCGCGCATGGGGTTTGAGTTTGATGCCAGCTGGCTCAGCCTGCCCATCGTGCAAAACCCCCAGAGCCTGCAAGAGTTCATGGCGCAAGTGCCCAAGGTGCTGGTGGTGAAGTACCGCCACCAGGCCAGCCTGAGTGAGCGCATCCGGCGCATGCTGCGCCGCTACCTGGCCAGCGAGATGCCTTCGCTGGAGCAGGTCAGCGACACCCTTGCCATGACCCCGCAGACCCTGCGCCGGCGCCTGCGCGATGAGGGGCAGGGCTACCAGGCCATCAAGGACAACCTGCGCCGCGATGCGGCCATCGAGTACCTGAGCCAGCCCGAACTGACGCTGGCCGACATCGCCGGGCGACTCGGGTTTTCTGAAGCCAGCACCTTCCACCGTGCCTTCAAGGGCTGGACGGGGCTGTCACCCGGCGCCTACCGCCAGACCCAGCTTCACCCTTTGTGAGCGCTGCCCCCGCCCAGGTGCGGCGGGCGGGCGGTTGAGCGCGGGCATTCCCAGGCGCTGCGCACCCACTGTGCTGCGCCCACCCCAGCGGGCAACCCGTGCCCGAAAACCGTGGCCCTGGTGGCTGCCCTGCAACTGTCGGCGGCGGGCAAGGTGCTGAAGAGCCGTCTGCACACGCCAACAGCGGAGATGGCAGCAGCTGTGCCTGCGTGATCTTTTTTGCCAATCATTTTGTGCTAAACGGCGATTGGCGCACCCCCTGCCGACTGCCACACTGCACCCATGTTCAGCCCCAGTGGCCGCCAGAGCCACACCGCTGCGCATCCGCATCCAACCCTATGAACCGCCGGAGACAAACCATGAAATTTTCCCGACGCAGCCCCCTGCGCATGGCCTTGGGCAGCGCCTTGGCCGTCCTGCTGGGCACTGCCGCCTTGCCCATGGCCGCCCAGACCGCAGACACCAGCGCCTACCCCTCCAAGCCTCTGAGAATGATCGTTCCGTACCCGGCAGGCGGCGGGGCCGACATCATTGGCCGGGCCATTGCGCAGCAGCTGGGCCAGGCCTGGAATGTGCCCGTCATCGTCGAGAACAAGCCCGGTGCCAGCGGCATCACCGGCAACGATCTGGTGGCCAAATCGGCCCCCGATGGCTACACCATGCTGATCGGCATCACCGCCATGATCCAGACCCCCGCGCTGTACGCCAAGCTGCCCTACGACGTGCTGAAAGACTTTGCGCCGGTGTCACAAATTGCCATGTCCTCCGACCTGTTCGTGGTGCCGCGCGATGTGCCCGCCAAGACGCTGCCAGAGTTCATCGCCCTGGCCAAGGCCCACCCGGGCAAGTACAGCTACGGCAATTACGGCAACGGCACCTCGTCGCACATGCACGGCGAGCTGCTCAAAATGAAGGCAGGCGTTGACCTGACGGCCATCCCCTACAAGGGCGCGGCACCGCTGGTCAACGATGTGCTGGGGGGGGCAGTTGTCGTCGGCGTTTGTCGATGCGTCCTCGGCCAACGCGCACCTCAAGTCCGACAAGTTCCGCATCCTGGCCATCACGGGCATGCGCCGCCACCCGGCCTTGCCCGAAGTGCCCACTTTCACGGAGGCGGGCTACAGCGGCTTTGAAGCCAACGGCTGGTATGGCGCTTTTGTGGCCGCTGGCACGCCCAAGCCCATCGTGGACAAGCTCTCGGCCGAGGTGCGCAAGATCGTCGCCTCGCCCGAGCTCAGTGCCCGCCTGACTGCCATGGGCCTGCGCCCCGTGGGCAGCACGGCGCAAGAGCTGGCCGACGTCATGGCCCGCGACCTGCCCAAGTGGAGCCGCATCGTCAAGGACGCCAAGATCACGCTGGAGTAACGCGCCCCCTTGCCCCTGCACTGCGCCAGCCCCTTTTGCCCAACCCAAGGAAACCCCATGTCATCACACAAAAGAGCCGTACACGTCGTTGGCGTCGGCATGATCCCCTTCACCAAGCCCGGTGCCAGCGACCCGTACACGGTCATGGGCGCGCGCGCTGCCAAGCTGGCGCTGGAAGACGCTGGTGTCGATTACGCCCTGGTCGAGCAGGCCTACGTGGGCTATGTCTATGGCGACTCCACCGCGGGCCAGGCCGCCATTTACGGCGTGGGCCTGACGGGCATTCCAGTGTTCAACCTGAACAACAACTGCTCCACCGGCTCCAGCGCGCTGTTTCTGGCACGCCAGGCCGTCGAGAGCGGCCAGGTGGAATGCGCCATTGCCCTGGGGTTTGAGCAAATGCAGCCCGGCGCGCTCAAGGGCGCCTGGGACGACCGCCCCTCGCCCATGGCCCGCTTTGCCGAGGTAATGACCGCGCACCAGGGCTACGACCCTGCCACGCCGCGCGCGGCGCAGTTCTTTGGCGGCGCAGGCCGCGACTACATGGCGCAGTACGGCATCCGCGCTGATACCTTTGGCCGCATCTCGGTCAAGGCGCGCCAGCATGCCGCGCGCAACCCGCTGGCCGTGTTCCGCCAGACGCTCACGCTGGACGAAGTGATGGCCGCGCCCATGGTGTTCGATCCGCTCACACGCTACCAGTGCTGCCCGCCCACCTGCGGTGCGGCGGCGGCCATCGTCTGCTCGGCAGAATTTGCGCAAAAGCACAACCTCGACCGCCGCGTGGTGATTGCCGCCCAGGCCATGACCACCGACACGCCCAGCACCTTCGAGAGCGGCGACATGCGCAAAGTGGTGGGCTACGACATGAGCGTGGCCGCTGCGCGCCAGGTCTATGAGGCCGCTGGCATTGGCCCCGAAGACCTGGACGTGGTGGAGCTGCACGACTGCTTTACCGCCAACGAGCTCATCACCTACGAAGCCCTGGGCCTGACCCCCGAGGGCACGGCAGAAAAGTTCATCCTTGATGGCGACAACACCTACGGTGGCCGCGTGGTGACCAACCCCTCGGGCGGTCTGCTGTCCAAGGGCCACCCGCTGGGCGCTACGGGCCTGGCGCAGTGCTACGAACTCACCCACCAGCTGCGCGGCACCGCCGAACAGCGCCAGGTGGAGGGTGCGCGCAACGCGCTGCAACACAACCTGGGGCTGGGCGGCGCCTGTGTGGTCACGCTCTACCAACGGGCCTGAGGAGCGGCGCGCCATGATCGACAAGCGTTTCATCGGGCATGTGATGCCCACCTTCAGCGCCGTGGTGGAGGCAGGGCGGTTGCGCTTCTTCGCCAAGGCCACGGGCCAGACCGACCCCCTCTACAGCGATGAGGCCGCCGCCCGTGCCGCAGGCCACCCCGGCCTGCCAGTGCCGCCCACCTTTTTGTTCTGCCTGGAGATGGAAAGCCCTGACCCGGCGGCCATCCGCAACCTGCTGGGCATGGACTACCGCAGCCTGCTGCACGGTGAACAAGGCTTTACCTACCACGCCATGGCCTACGCGGGCGACACCCTGACCTTCGAGCAGCGCATCGAAGACATCTACGACAAAAAGGGCGGCGCGCTGGAGTTTGTGGTGCGCACAACGCGCGTGACCAACCAGCACCAGCAGCTGGTGGCCGAGCTGCGCTGCGTCACTGTGATCCGCAACGCCACCGGGAGCTGACATGACCGCCACTGCCTTGAACTACGACACCATCGCCGTCGGTGACGCGCTGCCCGGTTTGGAGACACCGCCGATTTCGCGCCTCACGCTGGCGCTGTACTGCGGCGCCTCGGGCGACCACAACCCCATCCACGTCGATACCGACTTTGCCCGCGCCGCCGGTATGCCCGATGTGTTTGCCCACGGCATGCTCTCCATGGCCTGGCTGGGCCGTGTGCTCACCAACTGGGTGCCGCAGCAAGACCTGCTCGAATACAGCGTGCGCTTTGCCGCTATCACCCATGTGGGCGAGCGCATCACCTGCGCGGGCAAGGTGGTTGAAAAACTGGAGCGCGCGGGCCGCCGCTGCGTGCGCGTGGAGCTGTCCACCACCAACCAGGATGGCCTGCTCAAGCTCGCGGGCGAGGCCGTGCTGGCCATCGCCTGATCTTCTTTGTTCCTTCCTTCTTCAAGATTGCTTCTCACATGACTCGCAAACTCGACAACAAAGTGGCCCTGGTATCGGGCTCTGGCCGCGGCATTGGCCGTGAAATCGCCCTCAAGCTGGCCGCCGAGGGTGCGCGCGTGGTCATCAACGACTTGGATGCCGCGCCCGCCCAGCAGACCGTGGCCGACATCATCGCTGCCGGTGGCCAGGCCGTGGCCTGCGTGGGCAGCGTGACCGAAGCGGGCTTTGCCGAGCGCTTTGTGGCCACCGCCATAGACACCTATGGCGGCCTGGACATCATCGTCAACAACGCCGGTTACACCTGGGACAACGTGGTGCAAAAGATGACCGACGAGCAGTGGGAAGCCATGCTGGCAGTCCACCTGACGGCACCGTTCCGCATCCTGCGCGCTGCGTCGGGCTTTATCCGCGACGCCGCCAAGCGCGAGGCCGAAGCAGGCAAGCCGGTACACCGCAAGGTGGTGAACATCTCGTCCACCTCGGGCGTGTATGGCAACGCGGGCCAGGCCAACTACGCGGCGGCCAAGGCCGGCATCAACGGCCTGACCAAAGCCATGGCCAAAGAATGGGGCCGCTACAAGGTCAACGTCAACAGCGTGGCTTTCGGTTTGATCATGACGCGCCTGACCGAGGTGGATGCCAGCGCCGATGCCAAGATCGACATCGCGGGCCAGCAGATCAAGGTGGGCGTGCGCCCCGACATCCTGAAAAACGCCGAGGCCACGATCCCGCTGGGCCGGGGCGGCACGCCCGAAGAAGCGGCGGGCGCCGTGTACCTGTTCTGCATCCCTGAATCCGACTACGTCAGCGGCCAGGTGCTGGTCTGCGGCGGCGGCAAACCCTGAGGAGCCACCATGGAAAGCGTTCTGACTTTTCCCCGCACGGTGTTCCGTGAAGACCATGAAATGCTGCGCCAGACGGTGCGCCGTTTTCTGGAACGCGAGTGCAAGCCGCGCCAGGCCCAATGGGACCAAGATGGCAAGGTAGATCGCGAAACCTGGCTCAAGGCCGGGCGCGAGGGTCTGCTGTGTACCGCCCTTGACCCCGAGTGGGGCGGCGCCGGTGGCGACTTTGGCCACTCTGCCGTCATCGTCGAAGAAATCGCCCGCGCTGGCATCAGCGGCCTGGGGTTCGGCCTGCACTCGGACATCGTGGCGCCCTACATCGAGCGCCTGGGCACCGAAGCGCAAAAGCGCCAGTGGCTGCCCAAAGCCGCCAGCGGCGAGGTGATTCTGGCGATTGCCATGAGCGAGCCCGGCGCGGGCAGCGACCTGAAAGCCATCCGCACCACGGCCCGCCGCGAGGGCGACGAGTACGTCATCAATGGCGCCAAAACCTTCATCTCCAATGGCCTGAACTGCGACCTCATCGTGGTCGTGGCCAAGACCCAGCCCGAGCTGGGCGCCAAGGGCGTGTCGCTGATCCTGGTCGAGACCGACCGGGCGGGCTTCAAAAAAGGCCGCAAGCTGGAAAAAATGGGCCAGGAAGCCGCCGACACCGCCGAGCTGTTCTTTGAGGACGTGCGCGTGCCTGCCAGCAACCTGCTGGGCGAAGAGAACAAGGGCTTTGCCTACCTGATGCAGGAGCTGGCGCAAGAGCGTTTCATCATCGCCGTGGGGGCTGCCACCAAGCTGGAGGTGATGCTGGACGAGACCATCCGCTACACCAAAGAGCGCAAGGTGTTCGGGCAAACCGTGTTCGACTTCCAGAACACCCGCTTCAAGCTGGCCGAGATCAAGGCCCGCACCACGGCCCTGCGCATGATGGTGGACCAGTACCTGGCCGAACACATGCGGCGCAAGCTGACGGTGGAAGAAGCCGCCATTGCCAAGCTCTACGCCACCGAAGAGCTGGGCCGCAGCCTGGATGAGCTGCTGCAACTCTACGGTGGCTACGGCTACATGATGGAGTACCCGATTGCGCGCGCCTTTGTCGATTCGCGCGTCAACCGCATCTACGGCGGCACCAGCGAGGTCATGAAAGAGCTGATCTCGCGCAAGCTCTAAGCCGCTTGGCCGCCCGCGCCTGCATTCCTTGCACCTCAAGAACAACTGGAGACATTCCATGGCGCCTTTGCACCACCGCTTCTGGCCCAAGGGCGTGCCGCACGATGTGCGCGTGCCGCGCGTGACCTTGGTGGATTACCTGGAAGTAGCGGCCCGCCGCTACCCCGACAAGCCCGCCATCGTCTATGGCGGCGCCACCACCGATTACCGCAGCCTGCGGGCGCGTGTAGATGCGCTGGCCGCCTACCTGCAACAGCGCCTGGGCGTGCGCCAGGGCGACCGCGTGCTGCTGATGGGCCAGAACTGCCCGCAGTTCATCACCGCCTTTTATGCCGCCTTGCGTGCGGGTGCGGCCATCGTGCCCGTCAGCCCCATGAGCACCGCCGAAGAGCTGCGCTACTACGCCGAAGACAGCGGCGCCCGCGTGGTGGTGGTGGCCCAGGAGCTGGCCGCGCCGGTACAAACCTGCATGGCCCAGGGCCTGCTGGACGCCGCCCTGGTGCTGGCCTACAGCGACGCCCTGAGCACCACGCGCGACAGCGCCGCCCTGCACGATGAACTGCCCGACGTGGTGCTGGCCCCGCGCCTGCCGCTGCCCGGCCCGGCCTGGCACGGTTTGGAAGACGCCATCGCCGCCGGGCTGCAGCCTGCACCCGCCACGGGCAGCGCCGACGACCTGGCCGTGATTCCCTACACCTCCGGCACCACCGGCCACCCCAAGGGCTGCATGCACACGCACGCCACGCTGCTGGCGTCGAACGTGGCCTCCCAGGTGTGGCGCCAGCTCAATGTGGATTCGGTCATTCTGTGCGTGGCGCCCATGTTCCACATGCTGGGCCTGCAAAACGGCATGAACGTGCCCATCACGCTGGGCGGCACCATCATCATGATGCCGCGCTGGAACCCGGTGCAGGCCGCGCAGCTGATAGAGCGCCACCGCGTCACCGTCTGGACGGCGCCGCCGTCGATGGTGATCGACCTGTTCGCCCAGCCGCAGGCCCAGCAATGCGACCTCTCCAGCCTGACGCTGCTGTCGGGCGGCGGCGCGGCCATGCCCGAGGCCGTGGCCACCATGCTGGCCGAGCGCTTTGGCCTGAGCTACAACGAGGGCTACGGCCTGACCGAAACCGCCTCCTTCCTGCACGGCAACCCCCTCTCGCGCGGCAAGCGCCAGTGCCTGGGCATGCCCACGCAGGGCGTCGAGTCGCGCATCGTGGACCCTGAGACGCTGGAAGACCTGCCGCTGGGCGAAGTCGGTGAACTCGTCACCCATGGCCCGCAGGTCATGCAGGGGTACTGGCGCAACGAAGAGGCCAACCGCGCCGCTTTTTTTGAGCGCGATGGCAAGCGGTTTTTCCGCACCGGCGATCTGGCCAGCATCGACGAAGACGGCTATTACTTCATGCGCGACCGCCTCAAACGCATGATCAACGCCTCGGGCTTCAAGGTCTGGCCCGCCGAGGTGGAAAGCACCATGTACGAGCACCCCGCTATCCACGAAGCCTGCGTGATTGCCGTGGACGACGCCAAGCGCGGCGAAACCGTCAAAGCACTGATCGTGCTCAAGCCCCCGCAGCGCGGCCAGGTGACAGAGCAGGAACTGATCGACTGGAGCCGCGAGCGCATGGCCGCCTACAAGGTGCCGCGCCTGATCGAGTTTGTGGAGCACCTGCCCAAGTCCGGCACCGGAAAAATTTTGTGGCGCGAGCTGCAAGCGCAGCACCGCACCCCCGGCGCACCCCAGTGCGCCTGAGCGCAGCACTCACCTTGCAACCACACCAGCACAACACAGGAGACACCCATGGCAGAGCGTGAAAACTACACCGGCAAAGCCGTATTTGTGGCGGGCGGCAGCAGCGGCATCAACCTGGCACTGGCCCAGGCCTTTGCCCGCCAGGGCGCGCGCGTGGCCATTGCCAGCCGCTCCCCCGAGCGCGTCGAGGCGGCTGTGGCCGGTCTGCGCGCCCAGGGGCTACCGGCCTGGGGCTACAGCGCCGATGTGCGCGACGCCGATGCCATCGGCGCCGCACTGGAGCAGGCCCACCACCAGATCGGCGACTTCGACGTGCTGGTCTCGGGCGCGGCGGGCAACTTTGTCGCCCCGGCGCTGGGCATGTCGGCCAAGGGCTTTCGCACCGTGGTCGATATCGATCTGGTGGGCACCTTCAACGTGCTGCGCCAAGGCCACGCCTTTTTGCGCAAGCCTGGCGCCTGTGCGCTCAACATCTCTGCGCCGCAGGCCTTCAACCCCACCATGTACCAGGCCCATGTGTGCGCTGCCAAGGCCGGGGTGGACATGCTGACGCGCGTGCTGGCCATGGAGTGGGGCGTGGATGGCGTGCGCGTCAACTCCATCGTGCCCGGCCCGATTGCCGACACCGAAGGCGTGCGCCGCCTGGCCCCCTCGCCCGAAGCGCTGGAGGCCATGGCCCGCACCGTGCCCCTGCGCCGCTTTGGCCAGGTGCAAGAGATCGCCGACATGGCCTTGTTCCTGGGCTCGGCGCGCGCGCAGTTTGTGACGGGCGCCGTCATTCCGGTCGATGGCGGCAGCTCGCTGCACGGCGGGCGCGACCTCAGCCACGCCCTGGCTGCCTGACGGAGACGCCCCCATGCCCCAGCCTTACGAACTGATCCGCTTTGCGGTGTGCGACCAGGTCGCCACGCTCACTTTTCACAACCCCGCCAAGCGCAACGCCTTCGAGCCGCGCATGCGCGAAGAAATTGCCGAGGTGGTGGCCACCGTGCGCCGCGACCGCAGCATCCGCGCCCTGGTGCTCACGGGTGAAGGCACGCATTTTTGCTCGGGCGGCGACCTGGGCAACATCGCCAGCGTGGGCCTGGACAACGCGGGCTGGCGCGAGCGCCTGACCAACCTGCACGACTGGCTGCAAGACCTGTTGACGCTCGACCGCCCCATCATTGCCGCCGTCGATGGCGCGGCCTACGGCGCCGGTTTCAGCCTGGCGCTGCTGGCCGATTTCATCATCGCCACGCCGCGTGCGCGTTTTTGCATGTCTTTCATCAAGGTGGGGCTGGTGCCCGACTGCGCGGCGTTTTACACCCTGCCGCGCATCGTGGGGCCGCAGCGCGCCCGTGAGCTGATGCTGTCGGCGCGCGAAGTGGGCGCGCAAGAGGCGCTGGCGCTGGGCATCGCCATGGAGCTGCACCCGCCCGAGCAATTGCAGGCGCGCGCGCAGGCCCTGGCGCGCAGCTTTGTGCAGGCCTCGCCGGTGGCGGTATCGCTCATCAAGCGTGCGCTGGCTGCGCCCGGCCACGACCTGGCCACGCTCTTGGAGCTGGAGGCCAACGCCCAGTCGCTGGCCATGGGCACCCCAGACCACCGTGACGCCGTGCAGCGTTTTCTGCGCAAAGAGCCTGCCAGCTTTGTCTGGCCCGCCCAGCCCTGAGCGCGCCTGGGCGCCGCCCCTGTGCGCACCCGGCCCCGCCATGGCGGGGCTTTTTTGTGGGCGCGACGGGGTGTGTTCGGTATGGGCGAAGGCTTGCTACTGAAATCAGTGATTGTGGGATGCCCGTCCGCACACGAACATAGAACCCGACAACACACCGGCCGCGCCACCCGCTGGCCACAGCGTGGGGCACCGGGCCAGCGCCCTGCCACACGGCCCGCGCCGGACGTTGAAACACCGACAGGCCCCAGGGCCACAGGGGCAGCACAGCCCGTACAACTTACAGGAGCACGCACAAATGAGCACACAAGGCATGGTTGAAGGCAAAGTGGTGGTGGTGACGGGCGCAGGCGGCGGCATTGGCCGCGACATCGCCCTGGCCATGGCCCGCGAAGGCGCCAAAGTGGTGGTCAACGACATCGGAGCCTCTGTCAGCGGTGAAGGCAACGACGCTGGCCCGGCACAAAAAGTGGTCGATGAAATCAAGGCCCTGGGCGGCGAGGCCGCTGCCAACACCGACAGCGTTTCGGATGTGGTGGCGGCAGGTCGCATCATCCAGACCGCCCTGGACACCTTTGGCCGCATCGATGTGGTGGTGAACAACGCAGGCATTCTGCGCGACCGCTTCTTCCACAAAATGAGCCTGGACGAGTGGGATGCCGTCATCAAGGTGCACCTGTACGGCGCCTACTACGTCAGCCGCGCTGCTGCCAACCACTTCAAAGAGCAGGGCAGTGGCAACTACATCCACATGACCTCCACCTCGGGCCTGATCGGCAACTTTGGCCAGGCCAACTACGCCGCCGCCAAGCTGGGCGTGGCCGCGCTGTCCAAGTCCATTGCGCTGGACATGCAGAAGTTCAACGTGCGCAGCAACTGCATTGCGCCGTTTGCCTGGAGCCGCATGATTGGCTCCATTCCCACCGAAACCGATGCCGAAAAAGCCCGCGTCGAGCGCATCAAGCAGATGACGCCCGCCAAGATTGCCCCGCTGGCCGTGTGCCTGGCCAGCGATGTGTCTGCCGACACCAACGGCCAGATTTTTGCCGTGCGCAACAACGAAATCTTCCTCATCAGCCAGCCGCGCCCCGTGCGCTCGGTACACCGCAGCGAGGGCTGGACGCCGCAAAGCGTGGCCGCGCACGCGCTGCCCGCCCTCAAGGCCAGCTACTTTGACCTCGACCGCTCGGGTGACGTGTTCACCTGGGACCCCATCTGAGCCCCGCAGCGCCACGAGAGCACGCACCATGAGCGATACCACCCCGGGCGTTCAGGCCCAGCACCAGGCCCAGCTGAACGCGGGCCAGTTCCTGATCCAGCGCTGCACCGGCTGCAGCCAGCATGTCTATTTCCCGCGCGAGAGCTGCCCGCACTGCGGCGCCCACGATCTGCAATGGGTAGCGCCCAGCGGCTACGGCACGGTGTATTCCACCACCACCATTGCGCGCAAGCCCGAGGCGGGCGGCAACTACAACGTCAGCCTGATCGACCTGGACGAAGGCGTGCGCCTGATGAGCCGCGTTGAAGTCCAGCCAGTCGATGCCGTGCAGATGGGCCAGCGCGTGCAGGCGCGCGTGGTGCAACAGGGCGGCCAGGGCGTGGTCGTGTTCGACCCCGTGGTCGGTGCGCCCGCCGCCACCGCCGCGCAGCCCGTGCCGCGCGGCCCGGCAGCGTCGGCGGCCATCCACACCTCGTCGGGTTTGCAGGCGCTGCGCGGCAGTGCCGCCATTGCCGGGGTGGCCACCTTTGGCTGCGGCGAGGCCACGGGCTTTACCGAGATGGAAGTGCTCGCCCACGCCGCCCGCGCCGCCGTGGCCGATGCGGGCCTGAAGATGAGCGACATCGACGGCCTGTGTACCGCCAGCGTGCTCTCCACCATGTGGCCCATGCCCGTGACCGAGTACCTGGGCATCAACCCGCGCTACATCAACAGCACCATGATTGGCGGCTCCAGCTTTGTCGCGCACATCCTGCCGACCATGATGGCGCTGCAAGCGGGCCAGTGCAACGCCGTGCTGGTGTGCTACGGCAGCACGCAGCGCAGCAGCACCTTTGGCCGCGCCGAAATCGCCAAGGCCCGCCGCGTGATGGACCCCCAGCCCTACGAGACGCCCTTCGAGCCCATGCAGCCGCTGTCGGCCTACGCGCTGGCCGCGCGCCGCCACATGCACCAGTACGGCACCACGCGGCGCCAGCTGGCCGAGGTGGCCGTGGCCGCGCGCCAGTGGGCGCAGCTCAACCCCGAAGCCTTCCTGCGCGACCCGCTGACCATCGACGATGTGCTCAAGGCGCGCATGGTGTCCGACCCACTGACGGTGCGCGACTCCTGCCTGGTCACTGACGGCGGCGGCGCCTTCGTGCTGGTGCGCGCCGACCGCGCCACCACCTTGCCGAAAAAGCCCGTCTATGTGCTGGGCAACGCCACCGCCAACTGGAACCGCCAAATCTCCTCCATGCACGACCTGACGGTGACGGCGGCCAGCCAGTCGGGCCGCGAAGCCTTTGCCATGGCCGGGCTGGCGCCCAAGGACATGGGCGTGGTCGAGCTGTACGACGCCTTCACCATCAACACGCTGCTGTTTCTGGAAGACCTGGGCTTTTGCGCCAAGGGCGAGGGCGGCGCGTTTGTCGAGAACGGCGCCATCGCCCCGGGCGGGCGGCTGGCGGTCAACACCAACGGCGGCGGCCTCTCGTGTACCCACCCGGGCATGTACGGCATCTTCACCGTGATCGAGGCGGTGCGCCAGCTGCGCGGCGAGGCCGGTGCGCGCCAGGTGGCCGGTGTGCAGACCGCGCTGGCGCACGGCAACGGCGGCACGCTGTCGAGCCAGTCCACCGCCATTCTGGGCACCGCCGAGGCGCTGTAATGCTATGGATTGGATAGCTGCTAGCGCCCACCACACGGGCCTTGCAGCACCAAAACACTTAAAACTTTTTGCGGCCTGCGCAAGCACTCTTTTTTTGATAGCTGCTCGCGCTTATCTGGCGGGCGCTGGAGGCCAAAAAGACCTGAAACCTTCTGGCCCCCGCACCGCCCCTGTGCATTGACCACCCCGCAGCCGCCCCGGCGGCCTGCGCACCCCAAGGAAACTAACATGATCCGCGACAACGAAACCCTTGAAGCCCTGCTCGACAGCGTGCGCCGCTTTGTCCGCGAGCGCCTGGTGCCCGCCGAAAACGAAGTCTCCGAGACCGACGAAATCCCCGAAGCCATCGTGCAAGAGATGCGCGATCTGGGCCTGTTCGGCATGACCATTCCAGAAAAGTTTGGCGGCCTGGAGCTGACCATGGAGGAGGAATGCCGCGTGCTGTTCGAGCTGTGCCAGACCGCACCGGCGTTTCGCTCCATCATCGGCACCACGGTGGGCATTGGATCGCAGGGCATTTTGATGGACGGCACGCCCGAGCAGCAGGCCCAGTGGCTGCCCAAGCTGGCCACGGGCGAGGTGATTGCCTCGTTTGCACTGACCGAGCCGGAGGCGGGCTCGGACGCCGCCTCGCTGCGTACCTCGGCCCGCCGCGAGGGCGACTTCTACATCGTCAACGGCACCAAGCGTTACATCACCAACGCGCCGCACGCGGGCATGTTCACGCTGATGGCGCGCACCAACCCCGAGGACAAAGGCGCCGGTGGTGTCTCGTCTTTCATCGTCGATGCGAAATCGCCCGGCATCAGCTTTGGCCGGTACGACAAAAAAATGGGCCAGCGCGGCGCCCACACCTGCGACGTGATTTTTGACAACGTGAAGGTGCCCGCCGCCAACCTGATCGGCCTGAAAGAAGGTCAGGGCTTCAAGACGGCGATGAAGGTGCTGGAAAAAGGCCGCATCCACATCGCCGCCGTGGCCGTGGGCGTGGCCCAGCGCGTGCTGCGCGACGCGCTGAACTACGCGCTGGAGCGCCAGCAGTTTGGCCAGCCCATTGCCGAATTCCAGCTGGTGCAGGCCATGCTGGCCGACAGCCAGGCCGAGCTGTATGCCGCCGAGTGCATGACCATTGACGCCGCCCGCCGCCGCGACGATGGCAAGAACGTGGCCACCGAGGCTTCGTGCAGCAAGATGTTTGCCACTGAAATGGTGGGCCGTGTGGCCGACCGCGCCGTGCAGATTCTGGGCGGCGCGGGCTACATGGCCGAGTACGGCATCGAGCGCTTTTACCGCGACGTGCGCCTGTTTCGCCTGTACGAAGGCACCACACAAATCCAGCAGCTCATCATCGCGCGCAACATGGTGCGCGCCGCCCGCGCATGAACGCCGCCCTGCCCAGCGGCGCCGTGGCCGATCTGCCCGGCGATGCGCCCGACCTGGCCTCGGACGGTGTGGACACCTCGCAGCTGTTTGCCCAGGTGCCCTTCAACCACCTGCTGGGTTTGCAGCGCGAGTACGCCCAGGACGGCGTGGCCCGCCTGGTGCTGCAGCCGCGCGCCGACCTGACCAACAACCACCAGGCAGTCCATGGCGGCGTGCTGATGTCGCTGATGGACAGCGCCATGTCCAGCGCGGCGCTGTCGGCCTCGGGCTTTACCAAGGCCGTGGTCACCATCGACATGACCAGCAGCTTTCTCAAACCCGCCCATGGCCGCCTGGTGGCCCACGCCAGCGTGCAGGGCGGTGGCAAATCGGTGTGTTTTTGCGAATGCCGCATTGAAGATGAGGCTGGCCACACCGTGGCCCGCGCCATGGGCACCTTCCGGTACGTGCGGCCCTGAGATTTTGGATTTCTACAACGACAACAGGAGACAAGCATGACCGTCAAGAACACTGCGGGCGCATCGCGCCGCCTCTGGATAGCCAGCGCCCTGGCCCTGGCCTGTGGCAGCGCCTGGCCACAGAATGCCCCGGCCCCGAACAGCGACCAGCCCATCCGCCTGGTGGTGGGCTACGCCGCCGGTGGCCCGGTGGATGCGGTGGCGCGCCAGTTTGCGCCGCTGTTTGCCAAAGCCCTGGGCCAGACGGTGATGGTAGAAAACCGCGCCGGTGCCGGGGGCACCATGGCCGGTGACGCCGTGGCCAAGTCCGCGCCCAACGGCCTGACGCTGTACTTTGCCGCCAGCCCCACCATCACCATCAGCCCCAACGTGCTCAAGGCCATGCCGTTCGATCCGGCCAAAGACCTGACGCCGCTGGCGCCCATCCTGAGCTATGCCAACGTGCTGGTCATCAACAAAGACCTGCCCTTCAAGAGCCTGCCCGAGCTGGTGGCCTACGCCAAGGCCCACCCCGGCAAGCTGGCCTATGGGTCGGCGGGCGTGGGCGCCTCCAACCACCTGAGCGGCGAGCTGTTTGCGCGCCGCGCGGGCATTGACCTCAACCACATCCCCTACAAAGGCAACGCCCCGGCCATGACCGATGTGATTGGCGGCCAGCTGGCCATGATGTTCGACATCATCGGCACCGGGCGCAACTACGTGAACACGGGCCGGGTGCGCGCGGTGGCCGTCACGTCCAAAGACCGCAACGCTGCCATGCCCGACGTGCCCTCCATGCGCGAACTGGGCATTGCCGACTACGACGTGGGCGGCTGGTACGGCCTGTATGGCCCGCCCAAAATGCCTGCCGACATGGTGCAGCGTTTTCACACGGCGGTGCAGCGCACGCTGGCCCTGGACGAATTCAAGGCCAAGCTGGCCGAGCAGGGCTATGACCAGTGGAACGGCAGCCCGCAGACGCTGAGCGAGCGCGCCGCCCGCGAACGCGCCTTGTGGGCCACGGTGGCCAAAGGCATCCAGGTGGAGTAAGGCATGACCAGTACGCACCCCAGCGCAGCCGCCAGCGCGCGCATCCACACCCTGTTTGACCAGCGCCTGGCCAGCGCGCCGCAAGAGGTTTTTTTGTACGCCCCCGAGCGGGAATGGACGTTTGCCGACCTGGGCACGCTGGTCGATGCGTTGGCCCGCGAGATGCAGGTGCACGGCGTGGTCGAGGGCGACCGCGTGCTCATCGTGGCCGAGAACTGCCCCGAGCATGTGGCGCTGATTTTGGCGTGCAGCCGCATCGGTGCGTGGTCGTGCGGCGTCAACGCCCGCATGTCGCGCGGCGAGATCCGCGCCTTCATCGCCAAGGCCGACCCGCGCCTGGTGTATTTCACGGCGGGCGTGTCGGACGTGGCCGCCGGGCACGCCCAGGATGCGGACGCTGTGCCTTCGGTGGTGGCGGGCCTGTCGCGCTCGCCCGTGCGCACCCAGGCCCTGGCCGAGCCCGCACCGCTGGCGCAGCAGGTGGCGGCGGTGATTTTTACCTCGGGCACCACGGGCACGCCCAAGGGGGTGCTGGTGTCGCACGCGGGGTTGCTGCAATTTGCCCGTGTGTCCAGCCAGTCGCGTGCGCTGGGGCCGCAAGACCGCTCGTATGCCTACCTGCCGATGACGCACATTTTTGGCCTGGGCACGGTGCTGATGGCCTCGTTGTACGCGGGCGCTGGCTTGCTGATGCGCAGCCGTTTTGATCCGGCCGATGTGTTCGAGGCCCTGGCGCACCACGGGCTGTCGAACCTGCAAGGGCCGCCCGCCATGTTCACGCGGCTGCTGGCCTGGCTGGACGCGCAAGGTATTGAGCAGCCCGCCGCACCGCAGCTGCGCTACGTGTACACGGGCGCCGCGCCGCTGGACATGGCGCTCAAGCACGCCGTGCAGCGCCGTTTTGGTCAGCCGCTGCACCACGGCTATGGCCTGTCGGAGTACGCGGGTGCGCTGTGCCTGGTGCCCCGGGGCAGCCAGCGCGAAGACACCTCGGCGGGCTACCTGGTCGAAGGCGCTGAACTGCGCATCGTCGATAGCGAAGGCCGCGATCTGCCCGCTGGTGAGCGCGGCGAAATCTGGATGCGCGGCGTGGGCTTGATGCCCGGCTACTTCCGCGACCCCGAGGCCACCGCCCAGGTCATGCAGCCCGGCGGCTGGTACGCCAGCGGCGACCTGGGTTACCAGGATGCCGATGGCGCGCTGTACGTGGTGGGGCGGCTCAAAGAGATGATCATCCGCTCGGGCTTCAACGTGTACCCCGGCGAGGTCGAGGCCGTGCTCAACAGCCACCCCGCCATCCAGCGCAGCGCCGTGGTGGGCCAGCGCGAATCGGACGGCAACGAAGCCATCTGGGCGTTTTATGAAGTGCGGCCCGGCACTGCCAGTACCCCCGACGGGCTGCGCGCTGCGCTACACGCCCATGTGGCCGAGCACCTGGCGCCCTACAAGCGCCCCAGCCACTTCATCGCCATGGACAGCCTGCCCATGACGCAAAGCGGCAAGGTGCTCAAACGCAGTTTGCTGGAGCAGGCTCCCCAGCCGTAGCCGGGGCAGCGCAGGGCGCGGGCGCCTTGCGCTGCTGGTGCCATCAGCCCTGCGCCATCTCCTGGGGCGGCGCCAGTTGCTTGAACTTGAACGATGCCATCGCCCGCGCCAGCACCTCCTGGTTTTCCCCGCGCACGGTGCCTTCGCAGTAGCAAATTGAACGCCCGCCGCCGGTGTGCCAGCCCTCAATCACCAGCCGCCCACGGCCCGAGGCCAGGAAGCTGGTGTTCAGGTTCAGCGTGACGACACCAGCCTCAAAGTTCACGCTGGACATGGCGGCACTGGCCATGGCGCTATCGAGCAAGGTGGCCAGCACGCCGCCGTGGGCCGCGTCGAACAGGTTGGTCAGCTCCGGGCGCACTGGCATGGACAGGCGCGCGTAGCCGTTGGCCGAAACTTCGCGCGTGACGCCGAGCAGCTGCATGAACGGCACCTGCTTGAACACGTCAGCGAAGCGCCCAGGCACGCTGGCGCAGGGGCTTGCCGGGGTGTTTGCCGGGCTCATGCGGCGCTCCCGCAGGACTTGCGCAGCTCGCTTTTGAGCACTTTGCCCGCAGCCGACAGGGGCAGGCTGTGGCGAAACTCGATGCTCTCAGGGCATTTGTAGCCGCCCAGCCGGGTGCGACAGTGGGCGCGCAGCTCCTCGGCGGTGGCCTCTGCGCCTTCGCGCAGCACCACCACCGCATGCACCGCTTCGCCCCATTTGGCACTCGGGACGCCGATGACCGCGCAGGTGGCAACGGCAGGGTGTCGGCCCAGGGCCTCCTCGACCTCGGCGGGGTACACGTTTTCGCCGCCCGAGATGATCATGTCTTTGAGCCTGTCGACCACGTAGAGGCGCCCTTGTGCGTCCATGTAGCCGCCATCGCCGGTGTGCAGCCAGCCGCCGTGCAGCGCCTGCGCCGTCTCTTCGGGGCGGCCCCAGTAGCCGACCATGACCACGGGGCCGCGCACCAGGATTTCGCCCGCGTCACCGGTGGGCACTTCGCGGCCTTCGGGGTCGGCCACGCGGATCTCGGTGGCGTAGCCAGCGCGGCCCGCCGAGCGGATGCACTCGCCGCGCCGCTCCTCTGGCGCCTGGCCAATGCGGTGTACCGAGACCGAGGCCGCCGTCTCGGTCATGCCGTAGGCGTGGATGAATTCGACGTGGGGCAAGGCGGCCAGCGCGCGCTCCAGCAGCGGCAGGGCCATGGGCGCTGCGCCCCAGAGGATGCGGCGCAGGCTGCTCAGGTCGTGCTGGCCAAAGGTGGGCGTGTCCAGCAGCATCTGAATCATGCTGGGCACCATCACCATGTCGGTGATGCCTTCTTTCTGGATGGTGTGCAGCACCGTGTCGGGCCGAAAAGCGGGCAGGGTGACGCAGGTGCCACCCACGATGAGCTGGCCAATCAGGCGGCCCAATCCGGCCACATGGAACAGCGGTGCAATCAGCAGCGTCACGAAGTCGCTGGGATTGGGCACCTCGGCGGTGCGCCCCACGCTGGAAGACCAGAAGTTGTGGTGCGACAGCATCACGCCCTTGGGAAAGCCCGTGGTGCCGCCGGTGTAGAGGATGGCGGCCAGGGCATCAGCGCTGGGGCGGGCGTCTTCCACCGGGGTGGCGGCATCGATCAGGGCTTCGTAGCTGTGCAGGCCCTCGGGTGTGGGTGCGTGGCCCAGGTGGACGGTGGCGCAGAGGCTGGCCACTGGTGGCACCACATCGTGCGCCAGGGCGGTGAAGGCATCGTCCACCAGCAGCACGCGCGCGGCGCAGTCGTTGAGTGCGTAGGTGATTTCGGCCAGGCTCCAGCGCGTGTTGACCGGGTTGAGCGTTGCGCCGCACCACCAGACGGCCAGGGTGGTCTCGACATAGCGGGCGCTGTTGTGGGCCAGCACGGCGATGCGGTCGCCGGGCTGCACGCCCAGTTGCTGCAAAGCGGCGGCCAAGCGCGCCACGCGCGCATGCAACTGGCCAAAAGACAGGCGGCAATGGCCGTCCACGAGGGCGATCTTGTCGGGGTGGCGTTGCAGCGAGCGGTGCAGTCCGGCAGTCAGGTACATCTTGTCTCCTTGGGTCGTTGTAGGTATGCGCCATCAGATTGGAGCGCATGCACCCTGCCCGGGCAATCACCGATCAGCTCAAAGCCATTGGCAGAAACGTCCATGCCTGGGGCGTTGCTGCGCCCGCACGGCGCAGGCGGTGTCGCTTCTTGCCAAACGAAATGAATCTTCCGGCCATCGCCGCCTGCGGTGCTGCTGCCTAGTACTACAGCCGTAGATTTTCTTCAGGAGGAATGCATCCCCGACGCCGGTAGTGGAACAGCTGCGCCCGTCGTTGATGTCGCCTGCGCCAGGCAGACCAGCGCAGGATATGGTCTGCGCCGT
>NZ_JAQUAL010000230.1:0-2854 GCF_028687295.1 Simplicispira sp. | reverse complement strand
GGCGCGGCCTCGACCATCAAAAAGCGGCTGACCGAATCGCGCAGGGCCTGCTGGTCTTCATTAAAGGTGAAATCCATGGTGGGCCTCGTTCAGTTCTTGGGCAAACCGAGCAGGCGCTCGGCAATGATGTTGCGCTGGATCTCGTTGCTGCCAGCGTAGATGGAGCCCGCCTGCGCAAACAGGAAGCCTTCCAGCCATTCATGCACTTCAGGGTCATCGCACAGTTCGGCGCGCGGGCCCAGGATGCGCATCGCGGTTTCGTGCATGTCCAAGTCCAGCTCCGACCAGAAAATCTTGTTGGTGCTGGCCTCGGCGCCGATGCGTGCGCCGCGCTGCACCCGGCCCACCGTGTGGTAGGACGCCAGGTTGTAGGCCTCGGCGCCCATCCAGGCGCGCAGCACGGCCTCGCGGATCGATGGGTCACGGTCGGCGCTGGCCTGGTGCTTGCGGTACAAGTCCATCAGCTTTTGCGCCGTGCGCTGGTAGCGCGCTGGCGAGCGCAGCAGCAGGCCGCGTTCAAAACCCGCGGTGGCCATGGCCACGTTCCAGCCCTGGCCTTCGTCGCCCAGGCGGTTTTCCACCGGCACGCGCACGTCGTCAAAAAAGATCTCGGCAAACGCCTCCTTGCCGTTGAGGGCCTGGATCGGGCGGATGGTGATGCCCGGTGCATCCAGCGGCACCAGCAGGTAGCTCAGGCCGTGGTGGCGGCTGGAATGGGGGTCGCTGCGGAACAGGCAAAACACCCAATTGGCAAATATCGCCCGGGTGGACCAGGTTTTCTGGCCATTGAGCACATAGTGGTCGCCGTCGCGCAGGGCGCGGCTGCTGATGGCTGCCATGTCCGAGCCCGCATTGGGCTCGCTCCAGCCCTGGGCCCACATGTCGTCGCAGCGCGCCATGCGCGGCAGAAAGCGGGCCTTTTGCTCGGGGGTGCCAAACTCCATCAGCGTTGGCCCCAGCAGCAAGATGCCGTTCTGGTTGACGCGCATGGGCGCATCGGCGGCGGCGTATTCCTCTTCAAAAATCAGCCAGTCGATCAGGTCGCAGCCGCGCCCGCCCAGCTCCTGGGGCCAGGTCACGCTGCTCCAGCCACCTTCGGCCAGGGTGGCCTCCCAGCGGCGGTGCTGCTCGAAGCCTTCGCGCGTGTCGTAGCTGGCAAACGCCTCAGCGGGCACATGGGCGCGCAGCCAGTCGCGCACCTCGGCCCGGAAGGCCTGTTGCGCAGGGGTGTAGTTCAGGTTCATGGTGGCGTCCTCTGGTTCAGAACTTGGCGTCGCGCTTTTCAACGAAAGCCGCCCGGGTTTCGCTGGAATCCGGGCTCATGTAGGCCTGCAACGTGAAGCCTTGCTCCCAGCGGTATTTGTCCTCCAGGTTGCCGTCCTCGATGCCCGTGAGCGCCTCTTTGGCAATGCGGATCATGGCCGGGCTCTTGGCGGCAATCTTGGCGGCGATCTCCAGCGCGGTATCGCGCAGCTGATCGCGCGGCACCACGCGCTCGATGGCGCCCAGGCGCAGTGCCTCGGGGGCGCCGATCATCTCGCCCGTGAAAAACAGGTAGCGCGTTTTTTGCACGCCAAACATGCGCTGCAAATGCGCTGCGCCGCCCATGGCGCCGCGATCCACCTCGGGCAAACCAAAGGTCGCGTCGTCCGCCGCAATCACGATGTCGGCGGCGCCGCAGATGCCGATGCCACCGCCCAGCACAAAGCCCTGCACCGCCGCAATCACCGGCACCTTGTTCAGGTGCACGGCCTTGAAGGTGGCGTAGTTGCCGGCGTTCACGTCCACGATGAGCTTGTCGTTGCTGGCCAGCTCCTTGATGTCCACGCCAGCGCAAAAGCCCCGGCCCTCGGCGCGCACGACGATGACGCGCACTTCGGGGCGCAGGCCCAGGGCCTCGATCTCGGCTGCCAGGCCGCGCCAGCCTGCCGCGTTGAGCGCATTGACGGGTGGGCGGTTCAGCACCACTTCGGCCACGCCGTTGTCGTGTACTTGGGAAGAAAATTGTTGTGTCATGGGGATGGGTCCTTGTCTTGTTCTCAGGCGGCTGCGGCCATGGCGTTCAGTGCGGCCCGCCGCTGGCAGGCCTGGGCCACGATGCCCGCGATCACTTCCTCGCAGGAGTCGAGCCGCCCGATCAGCGCCGCCACCTGCCCTGCCGACATCACGCCCTCGGCGGGCTTGCCCTCCACCATGGAGCGCTGCAACAGCATGGGCGCGTTGGCGGCCATCACGGTTTGCGCCGCGCTGCCGGGGTCGTCGCGCAGCCCTTGCCACAACACGCCCAGTGCGTGCTGCATCGTCATGCCGGTCTGCGCTTTCCACTGCAGGGCCAGGCTGACGGCAATGCGCAAGCGTTTGAAGGGCGATGCCTTTTCCAGCAGGGTCAGGTACTCGTTGGGGATCATGCGCTGGGGCATGCCATCGACCAGGTGCGACACCTGGATCTTTTCCGCGTCGCGCGTGGCCAAGTAGCGCTGCAAGGTCACGTCGGGCACGCCCGAATCGCTGGTCATCAAAAAACGCGTGCCCATGGCAATGCCCTGCGCGCCAAAAGCCAGCGCCGCCAGCAGGCCGCGCCCGTCGTAAAAACCGCCTGCTGCCACCACCGGCACCTGCACGGCATCGACCACCTGCGGCAACAGCACCGTGGTGGGCACCGAGCCGGTGTGGCCACCGCCCTCTCCGCCCTGGATGGTGATGGCGTTGGCGCCCATCTCGATGGCCTTTTGCGCGTGCTTGAGCGCACCGACGGTGGGCATGCAGACGATGCCCGCATCGCGCAGGCGGCCAATCACCTTCTTGTCCGGCCCCCGGCCATAGCTGACGGCGCGCAGCTTGTGCTTGACCGCCA
>NZ_JAQUAL010000102.1:4900-11544 GCF_028687295.1 Simplicispira sp. | reverse complement strand
CAAAACCATAAGCACGGTTGCCCAAATAAATCTGATTCATGTAAATCTCAAGAATCTGATCTTTGGTCAGCAAATGCTCTAGTTTGAATGTTAGTAATATTTCGTAAATTTTTCTCGTAAATGTTTTTTCTGATGACAAATAAACATTACGGGCAACCTGCATGGTGATGGTGGATGCCCCTTGGCTTTTAACCCTTCCGAGATTAGCCAAGCCCGCGCGCAAAACACCTTTGTAATCGACACCTCCATGTTGAAAGAAACGGGTGTCTTCAATCGCCAGAACGGCATCTTTCATTACTTCTGGGATGTCCTTGATCGGTGTCAAGTTTCGGCGTTCTTCTCCAAATTCGCCTAGCAAAGCACCTTCAGCTGAGTACACGCGCAGCGGCAGCTTGGGTCGGTAGTCAGCCAGCTCGGATACGTCTGGCAGATTGGGGTAGGCCATGGCCAGAGCCACGCCCACCACCAGTGCCACTGCCAAGGCACCAGCCACCACCAGCCCGATGGACCACAACGTCAAGCGTACAAACCAATGCCGTTTTTTGGGGCGGTCTTTTTTATCAAGGCCAGGATTTGGGTGTTGGTTTTCGGTGGGGGGTGCGGGGGGCGGCATAACGCTCCGATTGGATAAGAACGCGCATTATAAAAATGCCGGGGTTCATGGAGGGAAGGCAAGAAACCAGCTCGCCGAACACCGCTGCCAGAGCAGTGTTCTGTTGCTTGAATAACGCAAGCTATACCAGATAAAAGCGTCTGCTTTTGACAACGACGCCGCAGCTTGGTGGGAGGAAAAGCCTTGGCTACGGAACTATCTTACTGATAGCATCCGTGCGAAATGTGAAGTTTTGTTGCCTTATTTTTGTGCGTTGAAGGGGAGTCATCTTGATTTCTGTGGGAACTTTGTTCAGCCGCCAGTCCGCGCCGTTGGTGGGCATTGACATCAGTTCCTCCAGTGTCAAGCTGGTCGAACTGGCACACGACAAGGCCGGAAACTTGGTTCTTGAGCGCTGCGCCATCGAGCCCTTGGAGCGGGGCTGGATTACGGACGGTAACATCGAAAAATTTGATGAAGTCGCTGAAGCCTTGCGTCGTCTCATCAAGAAAAGTGGCACACGCACCAAAAACGTCGCGCTTGCACTGCCCCCTTCCGCAGTTATCACCAAAAAGATCAGCCTGCCTGCTGGCATGACCGATCAGGAACTGGAGGTGCAGGTAGAGTCGGAGGCCAACCAGTACATCCCGTTCTCCCTGGACGAAGTGAGTCTGGATTTCTGTGTCATTGGCCCGAACAAAGGCTCTCCTGGTGATGTGGATGTGTTGATTGCTGCCTCGCGCCGTGAGAAGGTGCAAGACCGTCAGGGGCTTGCAGAGGCTGCGGGACTGAAGGCGGTGATTGTGGACATTGAGTCCCATGCTGCGCGCCTGGGTGCGAGTCGCTTGATTGCTGCGTTGCCCAACCAAGGGGTAGACGCCGTGGTCGCCCTCTTTGAAGTGGGCGCACTGACCACCAGCATGCAGGTCATTCGCAATGATGAAGTGCTTTATGACCGCGACCAAGCCTTTGGTGGCGCCCAATTGACACAGTTGATCGTGCGGCAATATGGTTTTTCAGTAGAGGAAGCGGAAACCAAAAAACGCAATGGCGACTTGCCCGATGATTACTCTTCTGCGGTGCTCAAGCCTTTCGTGGAGGTGATGGCCCAAGAAATTGGACGTGCCCTGCAGTTCTTTTTCACCAGTACGCCACACAACCGGGTTGACCACATATTGCTTGCGGGCGGCTCTGCGCCTTTGCCTGGTTTGACAGAGGCGGTCACCCAGCATGCAGGTTCTGCCTGTAGCGTTGTGAATCCTTTTGATGGCATGGAAATTGGAAATGCCGTACGCATGAAGAAAATGGTGCGCGAAGCGCCTTCTTACCTCACTTCATGCGGTCTTGCCATGCGGAGGTTTCTACAGTGATTCTTATCAACCTGCTTCCACACCGGGAGGCCGCCCGCAAGCGCAGGCGTGAAGTTTTTCAGGCGACGATGTTTGCATCGTTACTGATTGGTTTGTTGATCGCTGGCGGCGTTTATTGGTGGCTTCAAAGCATGATCAATGCGCAACAAGAAAAGAATAATTTCTTGTTGCAAGAAACCAAAGTTCTGGAAAACCAGATCAAGGAAATTGCCACCATTGAAGAGGAGATTGCGGCGCTGCGTGCACGCCAAAAAGCCGTAGAAGACTTGCAGTCTGACCGCAATCTGCCAGTGCACTTGCTCAGTGAGCTGGTCAAGCAGTTGCCTGATGGTGTCTATATCACGAGCCTCAAGCAAGCGGACAGGGTGGTAACCATGCAGGGCATGGCCCAGTCCAATGAACGTGTCTCAGAAATGCTGCGTAATCTTGCCAACAACACCCCTTGGTTGTCCAAGCCCGAGTTGGTGGAGATTGTTGCCAATAACGTGGCACTTACACCGCGTGACCAGCGGCGTGTGTCTGCGTTTAATTTGCGTTTTCAGTTGATGCGCTCCAGCGATGTGCAAAAAGCCATGGAAGCAGCCAGTGCGGCGGCACAGGGCGCAGCTACCCAGGCGGGAAAGTGACGCATGGCAAAAAAACAAGCTCCCAAAATTGACCTGGCGGCCCTACAACAAGACCTCCAACGCCAATTCACCAACCTCGATTCCAAAGACCCGTCACTGTGGCCCATACTGCCACGCACGCTGTTGTGCGTTGCCATCGCTGTTGGCGTAGCTGTGTTTTTGTGGTTCATCAAGCTCACAGATTACGAAGCCGAATTGGAGGCAGCACGGGCGCAAGAAGTGACTTTGCGCGAGGATTACCAACGAAAGCTCCTGAAAGCGGTCAGTCTTGACGCTCTCAAGAAGCAGCGAGAGCAGATTCAGCAGTATGTGCTTCAGTTGGAAAAGCAGTTGCCTAGCAAGGCCGAGATGGCGGCGTTGTTGTCTGATATCAACCAAGCAGGGCTTGGGCGTAGTTTGCAGTTTGAGCTGTTTCGGCCAGGGCAAGTGGTTGTGAGGGACTACTACGCTGAATTACCCATCGCCGTGCGTGTAACAGGAAAGTATCACGACATAGGCGCTTTTGCAGCAGACATCGCGCACCTCTCGCGCATTGTCACCATGGACAACCTGTCCATCGTCCCGGGAACCAAAGACAGTGCCAGCCTCAGCATGGATGCCACCGCACGTACCTATCGTTACTTGGATCCTGAAGAAGTTCAGGCGCAGCGCAAGGCGACAGGGGGGGCAAAGAAATGAAGCCCATACAGACTATTGCCATGGCTTTGTGCATTTTGCCGTTGCTGGGCTGTGGCTCGTCTGGTGAAGACGAGCTGCGCGAGTGGATGGCGCAAGAGCGGGCACAAACCAAGCCACGTGTAACTCCACTGACCGAGCCTAAGCAATTTCAGCCGCAACCCTATACCGCAGATGCGGGCTTGGAGCCCTTTGATCGACTTAAATTGCTCCAGGCGCTGCGGCGTGATTCTGCGCAGGTTGCCGCTAACGCAGGGCTGATTGCGCCGGAGTTGGCGCGGCGAAAAGAACCTCTGGAGGCCTTCCCGTTAGACACCATGGCCATGGTGGGTAGCCTCAACAAGGTAGGAAAACCCACTGCTTTGCTCAAGGTGGATCAACTTTTGTACCAGGTTCAGGTTGGAAATTATTTGGGACAGAACTATGGCCGCATCACCGCTATTACGGAAACTGCCATTCAATTGCGTGAAATAGTGCAGGATGCCACGGGCGACTGGATAGAACGAACTGCATCGCTGGAACTGCAAGAGGGAGCGAAAAAATGAAACAGAAAAACGTCGCAATCGTGAAAGCACTCCGGCATGCTGCAGCCACTACAGTGGCTGTGTTGGTTTCCACCGCTGCCTGGGCACAAGGTGCCATTGAGGCCGTGACCGGCACCTTGCAAGGTGGCATGGAGGTGGTTCGTATTGATTTGACCGAGCCGTTGGCTGCTGTCCCGACCGGTTTTGCTACGCAGTCTCCCGCGCGCATCGCGCTGGACTTTCCGGGAACTGAAAACGCCACGGGCCGCTCTCTCGTTGAGGTGAACCAAGGCAATCTGAAATCTGTCAATGTGGTACAGGCCCAGGGGCGTTCCCGCGTGGTTCTCAACCTCAAGCAAGCCACCGCTTACCGTGCTGAAATCCAGGGAAAGAGCCTGTTGGTGATGCTGGAATCGGTTCCTGCACAACAGGGGGCCGCCCCGGCAGTTCAGAAGACTGTGTTTGCCGAGAGCTATAACCCTGACATCCTGCCCATCAAGGATGTGGATTTCCGCCGCGGTGCCGATGGGGCCGGGCGCATCATTGTCGGCTTGGCCAGTAACCAAGTGGGCGTGGATTTGCGCCAGCAGGGCAAGGGCCTGACGATTGACTTTTTGCGCTCTTCCCTGCCAGAGGGCTTGCGCCGCCGCCTGGATGTGGCTGACTTCGGTACTCCCGTGCAGCTCATCACCAGCACCGAGCAAGGCGAACGTGTGCGCATGGTGATTGAGCCTATTGGTGAGTGGGAGCACAGCGCCTACCAGAGTGACAATCAGTTCGTCATTGAAGTGCGCCAAAAAAAGGTGGATTTGAGCAAGCTCACGCAAGGCCCCGGTTACAGCGGCGAAAAGCTTTCCCTGAATTTCCAGAACATTGAAGTGCGCTCACTGCTCCAGGTGATTGCCGACTTCACGAACTTCAATATCGTCACATCCGATACTGTCACTGGTGCACTGACCTTGCGTCTGAAGGATGTTCCTTGGGATCAGGCCTTGCAAATCATCATGGACGCCAAAGGACTTGGCATGCGCAAAACGGGCAGTGTGCTGTGGATTGCCCCCAAAGACGAGATTGACGACCGTACCAAGAAAGACTACGAAGCTGCCTTGGCTATCCAGAAGCTGGAGCCTCTGCGCACCCAGGCTTTCCAGCTGAACTACGCCAAGGCCGATGCCATCGTGGATCAATTGACCAAGTCCAGCAGCGGTGGCGCTGCTGGTGGAAGCAGTACACGTTTTCTGTCGGAGCGCGGCAGCGCTATCTCCGAACCCCGTACCAACCAGATTTTTGTCTCTGACACCCAAGCCAAACTCGAGGAGGTGCGGGAATTGCTGGCACGTCTGGATGTGGCTGTACGCCAAGTGATGATTGAGGCGCGCATTGTGGAGGCATCTGACACCTTTGGTCGCTCCCTGGGTGTGCGTTTGGGAGGCACCGATTTGCGCGCCAACCGGGGCGGTGACGGTGGCTATGCTCTGGGCGGCAATAACCGCGTGGGGTTTGGCACCAGCTATGGCAATGCGGTAGCTACCAGTGGCGCCGGAGGCACGGTCAATAACCTGGGTCAATTTATCAATCTTCCTGCGCAAGCACTGGGCGGTTATGACCCTTCCAGCTTTGCCATTTCCATTTTCAACACCGCTGCAAACCGGTTCTTGAATCTGGAGATTTCGGCACTGGAAGCCGATGGGAAGGGCAAAGTGGTATCCAGCCCGCGTGTGGTAACAGCAGACCAGACCAAAGCCCTGATTGAGCAGGGTACTGAATATCCCTATCCGGTCACTGCACCCAACGGTGCCACCACGATTGCATTCAAAAAGGCGGTATTAAAGCTGGAAGTCATTCCGCAAATCACGCCTGAAGGCAACATCATTCTCGATCTGGACGTGAACAAAGACAGCCGTGGCGAGGGTACGACACAAGGTGTGGCGATCAATACCAAGCACATCAAGACACAGGTTTTGGTGGAGAACGGCGGCACCGTAGTGATTGGCGGTATCTTCGAATTGGAAGAAAAAACCGACGAAACCAAAACACCGTTTCTGGGGGATGTACCTGTGCTGGGTAATTTGTTCAAGACAAGAACCAAAGACTCCAGAAAAACGGAAATGCTGGTTTTCATTACCCCCAAGGTCATTACTGACCGGGCTGGGCAACGTTAAGAATTTGTCATTGATAGGATAGAAAAATGCAAAGAATATTTAAAATATTTCTGCTGATGCTGACTTCGGCATTGGTTGCCTGCGGTGGGGGCGGAGGCTCTGCCGGAGAGCCTAGCGGAACACTGCCCCTCAGCGTGAATGTGCCTGCGGGTGAAAATCCGGTGCGTATCGCGGCCAACACCAGTCGTTTATTCAAGATCAGTGGTGGTCGCAAGACAGGTGGGGCTAATGGCCAAGAGAAGCGCAGCTATTTGGTCAATGTTGATCAAACTGGTGTAGTCGCTTTGGCTTGGGCTCAAACCGGTGATAGCGCTGCTGAGGATATTTTTGTTGTTACTTGGGTTGATGGGCCCAAAGAAACCAAAATTACTGTGCGTGATGCTGATGATAAAGCGGTGTCTTTTATGGTCAAGACCGACCCACCACAGCCTGTCAGTCTTTACACTACTGCACCATCGCCGCTGGTGATTGGTGTGGGTTCGGATGCTGCCCGTACCTTCACGATGGGTGGTGGCAATGCGCCTTACAGAGTGGTGTCCAGTGACACGAATGTTGCCAAGGTGGTCTATTCAGGCGATCAGTGGACTGTGACAGGTCAGGCAATCGGTTCAGCTGTCGTCAGTATTTTTGATGCCCGCGCTACAAAAATTGATATTCCATTGACAGTAGGGGCTCCTGAATTGCGTGTTGCTCCT
>NZ_JAQUAL010000102.1:0-4800 GCF_028687295.1 Simplicispira sp. | reverse complement strand
TTCAGGCGATCAGTGGACTGTGACAGGTCAGGCAATCGGTTCAGCTGTCGTCAGTATTTTTGATGCCCGCGCTACAAAAATTGATATTCCATTGACAGTAGGGGCTCCTGAATTGCGTGTTGCTCCTGCTGACTTGTCTATTTTCATTGGCATGACAGCCGTCGTGAAAATTTCTGGTGGTCAGCCACCTTACCGCGTTGCTGAAGGTATTCCAGCTGCCATTAAGGCTGAGGTTGTTGGTGATGAGCTGCGCTTGACTGGTCTTCTGTTGAGCGAACTGGAAGGGATTACCGTTATTGATAGCGCTGGTCAGTATGCTGATCCAGTTTCTGTGAAGGTGATTCCAGGAACGGGAAACATACGGGTTTCTCCAAACAGCTCCATGGTTTCTGAAACGGATAATCAGAATCTCAACTTCACTGTCTTGGGTGCGGTAGCAGGCGAAATCTGCTTTTACAGCTCTGATCCAAGTTTGTTGAAGCCCCGAGTTGTGGCAACAGATCCAACAAAAACTTGTGTTACCAGCACTGGCCCCACTGTGCCTTTGAATTTCACTGTGGAAACGGGATCCCAAGGTAATCGCTGCGTCAATGCCACTACGCGTGTCTCTATCAGTGTGGTAGATGCTGCACGCTCTGTCGGCGAGGCAGTCATCACTATTTTGGATAACGGTGCAGACTGCGGTTTGGGTACCTTTAGCGTTAGCCCCAGTGTGCTGAATATGACCGGCTCCAGCATTGCCGATGTCAAAGTCTTCGGTGTCAAAGACTTCACCAAAGTGACTGCAACCACTTCGAACGGAGCCATTGTTACGGCGGTTGCTGACGTGAAGACCGGCGTGATCAAGGTCAAGAGCGTGAGCCCAGGTACCGCCACTATTCTGGTGGTCGAAGACACCGCACCACGCCGCAGCGCAACTATTACGGTCAATGTGAACTGACTTTTGCACTGCGTATGGCCAACCCACAGCGGGTTGGCCAAGCCCTCGCCCCTTGGTTGGTTGCCAAGGGGCGTTTTGCTTCAAAAAGCTTGAATATGCTGGTTCATCGGCGTCACCAGGGTTTCTTATGATCGTTCTCATTGGCATGCCCGGGTGTGGCAAATCCACCATCGGTCGCCTATTGGCGCGTCGGCTGAATGTGCCGTTTTTCGACTCCGACCAGGTGATAGAGCAGCGCCTGGGTGAGACCATCCGCAGCTACTTCGACCGCGAGGGCGAGAGCGCATTCCGTGACGTAGAAGAGGTCGTACTGCGCGATGTGCTCCAGCCGGCGGCGGGCGATGCAGTGGTGGCTACGGGTGGCGGTGCCGTGCTGCGGCCAGCCAATCGCCAGCAGATGCGCGTCGCAGCGCAGGTGATTTATCTGCGTGCCACGCCCGAAGATATTTTTCGCCGTGTCCGCTACGACACCAAGCGGCCTTTGTTGCAGGTGGACAATCCGCTGGCCAAGCTCCAGGAGCTGTACCGCGTGCGCGATCCGCTGTACCGCGAGACGGCACACTTCGTCGTGGAAACCGCGCGCGCCAGCACCGCTGCGGTGGTCAACCTGATCACCATGCAGTTGGAACAGGCGCGCTTGACCCAGCCCGCTGCCGCTGGCAGCGCCCCCTAGTTTTGCCCTTTTTTTGCAGATTCAGATCCATGGCACATACCAACCCCATCGCCGCTGCGCAACGCGTGCAGATCGACCTGGCCGAGCGCAGCTACCCCATCGTGATTGGTACCGATCTGCTGCCAGCCGCCGCGCTGTATGCGCATCTGCCCAAGGCTATGGCGGCGCTCATCGTGACCAACACCATGGTGGCGCCCTTGTACGCGCAGGCACTGCAAGGCGCGCTGGCGGGCCAATACGCCCAGGTGCACACCGTGGTGCTGCCCGATGGCGAGGAGCACAAAACCTGGCAGACCCTGAACCTGATTTTTGATGCCCTGTTGCAGCATGGCTGTGACCGCAAAACCGTGTTGTTTGCCTTGGGCGGCGGCGTGGTAGGTGACATGACCGGCTTTGCCGCCGCCAGTTACATGCGCGGCGTGCCGTTTGTGCAGGTGCCGACCACGCTGTTGGCCCAGGTCGATTCGTCGGTGGGCGGCAAAACTGCCATCAACCACCCGCTGGGCAAAAACATGATTGGCGCTTTCTACCAGCCCCAGCTGGTGGTGTGTGACCTGGCCACGCTCGACACCCTGGCACCGCGCGAACTCAGCGCCGGGCTGGCAGAAATCATCAAATACGGGCCGATTGCCGACATGGCCTTCATGGACTGGCTGGAGGCGAACATGGATGCCCTGCTGGCGCGCGATCGCACTGCGCTGGCCCACGCCGTGCGCCGCAGCTGTGAGATCAAAGCCTGGGTGGTGGGCCAGGACGAGCGTGAATCGGGCCTGCGCGCCATCCTGAACTTTGGCCACACCTTTGGCCACGCCATCGAGGCCGGCATGGGCTATGGCGCCTGGCTGCACGGCGAGGGCGTGGGCGCTGGCATGGTGATGGCCACCGAGCTCTCGCGCCGTCTGGGCCTGGTCGATGGCGCGTTTGCCGCGCGCCTGCAAGCGCTGGTGCAGCGCGCCGGGTTGCCGGTGCGCGGCCCGGTGCTCGATGCCCAGGACAACGCAGGCCGCTATTTGGAGCTGATGCGTGTCGATAAAAAAGCCGAGGGCGGTGAAATCCGCTTTGTCGTCATCGACGGCCCCGGTCAGGCTGCCGTGCGCGCTGCCCCCGATGCGCTGGTGCGTGAAGTCATCGACGCCTGCTGCACCTGAGTTGCGTGCGGGGCAGGGCGCACTGGGCCGCCGTGCTGTAGATTGGTGGGATGTGCTTTTGTTGCTATTTTAATGATAGCTGTTAGCGCCCGCTGTACGGGCTCTGGAGGCCAATTTGACCCAAAATATCGCTGCCCTGGCCCCCTGGGCCTGCGACCCGGCCCACACCCGGGGTCGGCGCCACCCCGAGCCGCCCGCGCCCACGCGCACCGACTTCCAGCGCGACCGCGACCGCATCGTGCATTCCTCGGCGTTTAGGCGGCTGGTGTACAAAACCCAGGTGTTTCTGAACCACGAGGGCGACATGTTCCGCACGCGGCTGACGCACTCGCTGGAGGTGGCGCAGCTGGCGCGCTCCATCGCCCGCTCGCTGCGCATCAACGAGGATCTGGTCGAGGCCATCTCGCTGGCACACGATCTGGGCCATACCCCCTTTGGCCACGCCGGGCAGGATGCGCTCAACGCCTGCATGGCCGACTACGGTGGCTTTGAGCACAACCTGCAAAGCCTGCGCGTGGTCGATGCGCTGGAAGAGCGCTACCCGCAGTACGACGGCCTGAATCTGACTTTCGAGACGCGCGAAGGCATCCTCAAGCACTGCGCACGCGCCAACGCCGAGGCGCTGGAGGCGCAAGAGCCCGGCGGCGTAGGCCAGCGCTTTGTGCTGCGCCAGCAGCCCAGCCTGGAGGCGCAGCTGTGCAACCTGGCCGATGCCATCGCCTACAACGCGCACGACATTGACGACGGCGTGCGCTCGGGCCTGATCACGCTGGCGCAACTGGGCGAGGTGCCGCTGTTCGAGCGCTACCGCGCCAGCGCCCAGGCCGAATACCCGCATCTGGCCGAACCTGCCGCACAACGGCGCCTGCTGTACGAGGCCATTCGCCGCATGTTGAGCGATCAGGTTTATGACGTGATTGCCGCCACCAGCGCCGCGCTGGAGCGCGTGCAGCCGCGCAGCGTGCAGGACGTGCGCTGTGCCCCGGCGCTGGTGGTGTTCAGCGATGGCATGCGGGCGCAATCGCAGCAGCTGCAGCGGTTTTTGTTCCAGAACCTGTATCGCCACCCGCAGGTGCTGGCCGTGACCGGACGCGCGCAGCAGGTGGTGCGCGACCTGTTTGCCGCCTACCTGGCCCAGCCGCAGGAGATGAAACCGGGCTTTGCCGCGCGCGCCCAGCAGGCCACGCACGCAGCCCAGGCCGCGCGCGCCGTGGCCGATTTCATCGCCGGCATGACCGACCGCTACGCCGCCCGCGAGCACGAGCGCCTGACCGGCCAGCGCTTGCTGGGCTGAACAGGTGCTGGGGCAGGGCAGGGACGTTTTGATAATCAAATCGGTCTCCAGCGCCCGTCCATCAAGCGCAAGCAGCTATTGAAAAAATAGCAAAACTGACCCCGCGATAAAATCGCGCCCCTTTGTTCACCCGCCCGCACTGCCCATGTCCAGCTCCACCACCGCCGCCTCCGCCGCGCCGCACAGCGCCGACCTGCCTGCCCCATCCGCCCGTCTGGATACCCCCACCGCTGCCGCCGATGCCGCTACCGACGCCATCGTGGTGCAAGACATGGTGCGCTGGCTGGAGCGCGCCGTCATCGGCCTGAACCTGTGCCCGTTTGCCAAGGGGGTACACACCAAGGGGCAAATCCACTACGCCGTCAGCGCCGCCACCGATGGCCGCGAGCTGCTGCAAGACCTGCAACGCGAGCTGGAAGCGCTGGCCGAGGCATCGCCCGAGAAGCGCGACACCACGCTGCTCATCGCCCCCCGGTGCATGGAAGATTTTCTGGATTTCAACGATTTCCTGGAGCTGGCCGACGAAATGCTGGACGTGCTGGACTTGGGCGGCATCCTGCAAATTGCCAGCTTTCACCCGCAGTTCCAGTTTGATGGCACCGAGGTGGACGACATCACCAACGCCACCAACCGCGCGCCGTACCCCACGCTGCATCTGATCCGCGAAGAGAGTCTGGATGCCGCCGTCGAGGCCTTTCCCGAGGCAGAAATGATCTACGAGCGCAACATGGAAGTGCTGCGTGAG